>DATFQP010000121.1:0-2566 GCA_035264145.1 Propionibacteriaceae bacterium | reverse complement strand
GCACGAAGTAGGCGCACAGACACGCGGCCGCGCCGAGACCCCAGGCGACGCCGACCGGGTTCAAGGCCAGCTCTCCGGTGAGGTCGAGCACCAGCATCAGCCCGGCCAGCGCCAATCCGGCTCCGACGAACACCCTTGTCGGCGGACGGCGCCGGCTGAGCGCCCAGTGCCAGCCGATCAGCAACACCGGCGCCAGGTATTCCAAGAGCAACGCCACGCCGATCGACAGGTACTGAACGCTGCTGAAGTAGCAGAGCTGGGCGAGGGCGACCGGGATGAGTCCGTAGACGACCATTCGGCCCGACTGCCGCCTCGACGGAAGGCCGATCTGGCGCAACAGCAGCAGGCAGGGAAGGACCAGTACGAGAAAGGCGCCCCCGATCCGTGCGACGACGACCGCCGCAGGCGACCAGCCGAGGTCAAGCAGCGACCGCGCCAACGAGCCGGAGAGCCCGAAGGCCGCCGCAGACACGATCGCCGGGAGCAATCCGGCCGAGAGTCCCCGCGCTCCTACCGGCTGACGGGCGAGAACTGCTGTCGTCATAATGGCCACCTCCCGAGCAACGTTGCCTGTCACGAGTAAAAAGCAAGTATGCTAGTGACACTAATCAGATTCCTGTCAGGAGTCAACATGGTTTTCGGTCATGACGAAGCTCGTTTCAGTCACGACACGGTCATCGCTTTGGCCGAGGCTGCGGCGTTGGTGAATACCGACAGCGATGACGGTGATGCATTGTCCGACCAGGCGGGCTTGGATGAGTTTCTGCGGCGGTATCCGTTGACCGGGCAACGCCGCAGGACAGAGGACGAACTGGCAGCCGTTCGGGAGTTGCGGACCAGGTTGCGCGCATTGTGGACGGCGGGGAGCCGGGATGAGGTGGCGGCGATCGTCAACGACCTGCTCCGAGAGTCGAATGCCCAGCCATATCTGACCAAACACGATCAATGGGACTGGCATCTCCACCTCACGGGGCCGGATGCACCGCTCGCCCAGCGGATTGGAGCCGAAGCGGCCATGGGTTTTCTCGACCTGGTCCGCGCAGATGACCTCGATCGGTTGCGGATCTGCGCCGCTGACGACTGCTCCGACGTCCTGGTCGACCTGTCCAAGAACCATTCCAAGAGATATTGCGATACCGGCAACTGCGGGAACCGGACGAACGTCGCGGCCTATCGGGCGCGCAAGCGGTCGGCCGCCTCGTGACCGTGTCGCCCTCGAGGAGGTCAACCGTCCCGCCGTTTGCGGTGATGACCGTGCTCAACGCGGTGGCGGAGCTGCGAGCGTCCGGTCGTGAGGTGATCAGCCTGTGCGCGGGTGAACCCTCCCAGGGCGCGCCTTCCGACGTGCGGCGTCGCGCAGCAGAGCTGATGACCGACCACACTCGTCTTGGCTACACCGAGACCTTCGGCTTCCGTTCCTTGCGTGAGCAGATCGCCCGTCACTATGAGCGCTGGTACGGGCTTGCGGTCAACCCGGCCGAGATCTGCCTCACCACCGGCTCGTCGGGCGCCTTTCTGCTGGCATTCCTAGCCTCGTTCGACCCAGGCGACCGGGTCGCGCTCACCCGACCCGGCTACCCGGCATACCGGAACATCCTGGCCTCGCTCGGCTGCGAGGTCGTTGAGCTCGACTGCGGTCCCGAACAACGCTTCCAACCGACCATCGACCTGCTGGACGGCGCCGACGCCCATGGGTCGCTGGCCGGCCTGGTCGTGGCTTCACCGGCGAATCCAACCGGAACCATGGTGCCGGCAGACCAACTGGCCGAGCTGGCCGCGTGGTGCCGGTCCCACTCTGTACGGCTGGTCAGCGATGAGATCTACCACGGGATCACCGGCGGTGAGTCGGTGGGCAGCTGCGCCTGGCAGCAGGACCGTACGGCGATCGTGATCAGCTCCTTCTCCAAATACTGGGGGATGACCGGTTGGCGGTTGGGCTGGATGCTGGTCCCCGACGATCTGCGGACACCGGTTGACGCGCTGGCCGGAAATTACGCGCTCTGCGCACCGGTCCCGGCCCAGCATGCGGCGATCGAGGCCTTTACTGAGCGGTCCTATGAGGAAGCGGACACCGCCGTCCAGGCCTTCGCCGACGCCCGGACCACGCTGCTGGACGCGGTGCCGGAGCTCGGCTGGACTTCGGTGGCCCCTGCCGATGGAGCGTTCTACGTCTATGCCGGCCTCGGTGATCGGCTCGGGGTCTTTGCCGACTCTGTGGCGTGGTGTGCGGCGCTGCTGGAGGAGGAGGGAGTCGCCCTCACGCCCGGGACCGACTTCGATCGGCTCGAGGGCGGACGGTTCATCCGGGTCTCGCTGTCGTCGGGCCCGGAGGCGGTCGCCCTGGCGATCGTCCGAATTCTGCGATTTCAGCAGCGGCACTGCGCCGAATCGGTGATCGCTGAGGCAAAGCGCTAGGGCCTACAAGTTGTTTTCCGCCCGCTCGGAACGTCGCGGTACGTTAAGGAAAACGGCGGCCGGCGGAATCCGCGGACGAGAGGATGCACCGGAGTGAGCGATGCCAGCGGCGCCAGCACCGAGGTCGAGCTGGTTCAACTCCTGACGCCGG
>DATFQP010000120.1:0-6408 GCA_035264145.1 Propionibacteriaceae bacterium | reverse complement strand
TCGTATAGCGTCCGAACCGGTCAACCTGCCTTCGATCATGTCTATGGCAAACCGTTCTTTGACTACCTGGCCGAGCAGCCAGCACTTGCGCGGATCTTCAACGACGTGATGACCAGCGCTAGCAGCGACGAAGGCGCCGCTATCGCGGCCGCTTACGACTTCTCCGTCCACCGGAGGATCGTTGACGTCGGTGGCGGACATAGTGCGCTGCTGGCGGCGGTCCTGGACCGCTACTAGGGTCCGTTGGGAGTGCTCTTCGACCTCCCCGACGTTGTGGAGACGGCCCGCGGGGCCATCGACAGGCACATCGCCGCCGGTCGTGTCGAAAGGTCGCAGGCGACTTCACCGAAGCCGTGCCAGCTGGCGCGGATGCCTATCTGTTGAAGTGGATTATCACGACTGGGACGACGAGGCGGCGATCAGAATCCTGACAAACTGCCGAACAGCAATGGCCCCCACCGGCAAAGTCCTCCTTGTCGAGATCGTTATTCCAGAAGGCACGGCTGGATCCGACGCCACCCGCATGGACACCACGATGCTGGTATTCACCGGCAGCCGGGAACGTACCGAGGGCGAGAATCGAGATCTCCTCCATCGTGCAGGGCTAACACTCGTCAAGACCACCCCAACTGCCTCACAGCTGAGCATTCTCGAGGCCACACCTACCCAACGCGGACAGCGCTGAGGGCTCCCTGTGTGACGTGCCGCCGTCCCGGTCACCGGTCCGCTTGCGGCACCACCACGCGCGGGCTTGTAACTCCGTCTTGACGACATCCTCGAGCTCGTGACAATCGGGACGGTGCGCCATGAAGCCGCCTCGCTGACGTCGGCGAAGCATGAAGATATCTTCCATAGCAGCAGAGTGCTGCCTTGGCTAGACAGTCGCCAACTTCAGTTGTGCAGTGAACCGAATCGGTTAATAGACGTGAACGCTTCGTGCCAACGAGGCGTTCACCCGGGAGGTTGTGGCGTGGCGGAGCCGAACACGAGCGGAGATACGATGGGTGGCATCCGCTTCCACCGCGCCACCTGCAGCTGGGCGGTGTCGAATCCCGCATCGCACAGTGCGGCGACGGTGTCGCGGTTGCAGTGACAACCCTCGGCGAAGGCCATCCACGGCCCATGCAGACGGTCCTGCCAGCCGCCTAGGCGCGGCCCGGCAGCACGAACGTGTTCGATCAGGATGAGGCGGCCTCCCGGAGCAAGGACGCGACGGATCTCTGCCAACGTCGCTGCAAGGTCGGCGACCGTGCACAGAACGAGCGTGCTTACCACCGTGTCGACTGCCCCTGAATCGACCGGCAGGTGATCGGCCGGCGCATCGAGAATCTCATGCCTACGTCCCAGGCTCGCGAGGCGCTGGCTCAGTCGGTGGCGCATGGCCGGGTCAGGCTCGCTCAAGGTGACGCGCTCCACGTCGGCGGGGAAAAACGCGGCGTTGAGTCCGGTGCCAGCGCCGATCTCCAGAACCGACCCGGTCGCCTCGGCGAGCGCATCCCGGCGCAGCGTCTGCATGCCAGCGCGTTCACCCCAGGCGAGGAACAAGTCATAACTCAGCGCAAACAGACGGCTGTAGATCGACCCCACCACGACAGAGTGCCAGCCACCGACGTCGTAGAACAGCGAGCCACTGTGTCGGTGGCAACGAACGCCGGAACGATGCTCCAGCAGCCACCCCAAGCCGTTCCTCCTGCGGCATCGCCAGCTGAACCGGCAGTCGGTCCGCTTTCGGCGCCAGCATGTGTCGCAGGACGGACGACCTGCGGAAGAGCCTGCCGGGCCGCGCAGTCGCGCGCCATTGTCACCTTCTTGACGGACTCCTACGTGGGCTCGCGGATGACCTGCTCGCTGGAGTCGACGTAGCGGCCTCGCTGCTTCTCGCCGAAGGGTCCGTAGGGTTAGTCGTCGGGGTTGGGGCGCTCGGCGGATGGTCGCCGGTGCGGCCTCGGAAAGACTCGACGCCGAGGGGGTGGTAACGACTCCGAACACGAGTGCTCCCCCTCGCGGTGGCACCGGTCTGCATGATCATGTAGACCCGCACGCGCCCGAATGGGGTCTTGGCAGTGCGCTTGAGATGGCACGAGCGTCGGTCGCGCGCGGCGAGCGCCCGCTGTTGGATCTCACTAACGGCTGAATCCACCTTGGCCTGCCGCGGTAGCGCACGCAGCAGCTGGCGTGACAAGCTGAATACGGATACTAAGCTCATATTCCCGTGGAGGGCGCACCATGAGCGACAGCTCTGAAACCTCCGCCGCAACGCGCGACAGCGGCGCCGCCGTCCGCGTCCCTGCCCCGCCGCTACTCTTCGCCGCACCACTCTCGGCAACACTCGCGCTGCAGAAGTGGCTGCCGTTGCCTTTGCCTGGGCGGCCGGTGGCGAAAACCGTCGGCGCAGTCCTCACTATCGCTGGGCTTGCGCTCAGCGCGTCCGGCGCAGCAACCTTCCGGCGCAACCGCACGACAGTAGTGCCGCACCACCCGGTGTCCACGCTGGTGACCAAAGGCCCGTACCGGATCAGCCGCAACCCGATGTACACCGGCCTCGCCGCCGCCTACGTGGGCGCCGCGCTCTTGGTCGGTACATGGTGGCCGCTTATCATCGCCCCGCTCCCGGTGCTTGCCACGCACCGCTGGGTCATTGGGCCAGAGGAGGAGTACCTCAAGCGCAGGTTCGGTGCCGAATACGAGCGCTACCAATCCCAGGTCCGGCGCTGGCTCTGAGGCCCTTGGACGACGGTATCGCCAGTCAGATCACAGGCCAGGAGGTCTGCGGTTGGCATGGCGGTGCACAGCACGCCAGTTCCACGCTCGCGGTGAGAGACGTGGGTCGCCCGCAGTGGTGCAGCGCTCAACACCCGCCATGTAGGCGAACGGGTCCTGCGGACCGAGAGCGTGCACGGTCAAGGGTCCGCCAACGGCACAGGGGAGCGGCAGCGCTTGCGTTTCCCGCAGCGGTGTCGTGTGCTGCGTAGCCGTGACTGAGGAAACCGCTTCCGCGGAACCTGTCGTTCATCTCTTAGCCGACAGAGCCGACCTACTTGAGGCGGTGACCGATCTTCGCTGGCTGGAGTGGGGACATGCTCCTGAACCCATCGACCGGAACTGGTGGCATGCCGCCACGGTTCGCGAGGCTGGCCGCAGCGGGCTTCCCATGACGTGGGTCGCGAGCGACGAGAGTGGAGCGTTAGGCGCTGTCGGTTTCGGTCGGTTCGACATCGAGGAACGCCGCGACCGCTCACCGTGGCTGCTGGGCATGATCGTTCGGCCCGACCGTCGCGGATCAGGTATCGGACGGCTTCTGCTCACGCACCTTGAGACGTGGGCACATCGGCACGGTTACCAGCAGTTCTGGGTTGCCACAGGAGGGGCGGCGGTCGGCTTCTACCAGCGATGCGGGTGGCGGATCTATGAGACGGTGGACCGCGACTTCGAGCCGGCGAAAGTCCTCACCAATTGACCGTTATCTGTCGCGGGCCTGGCGCGGCGGCTGTCGTGGCGGACGCCACCCCGATCTGAATCGGCTTTGGGCAAGACCTGTTCGAATATCGGCGCGTCTAGCTGAGCCGCCGCGCCCGCAGGACGACGTCCCTCGTGTGATGTGCGCCCGCGCCGGTCGGGATGTGTCTCGGTCGCTCCTCGTCGATCTCGAGTGCCCAGTTCTCGTCCAGCAGTGACGCGACGTCAGCCAAGCTGACATAGTCGGCCGGGGCGAAGCCGTGGGCCTGGCCGTGCTTCACGTCGATCGCGAGATGCACGACGAGCAGGGTTCCGCCGGGTGCGACGGCCGATAGCAGCGCACGTTCGGGAGCATGGTCGGGGGTGTGCAGCAGCGCCGGATACTGCGCCGACACCAGGTCGAAGCCTCGGTCCGGCAGCCCGGCCTCCACCAGTCCGGCTCGCACCCAGCGCACCAGGACTCCGGCGTCTCGGGCGTGCCGCCGAGCGGGGTCCAGGGCCACCCCGGACACGTCCAACCCGGTGACATCCCAGCCCCGCTGGGCGAGCCAGACCGCGTCTGCCCCCTCGCCGCAGCCCACGTCCAGCGCCCGGTCTGGCGGGAGTTGGGAGACCTCGGTCACCAACGCCTGGTTGGGTTGACCACTCCAGATGTGGTTGCTCCCGGCGTACCGCTCGTTCCACTCCTGCTCGATCACCACACCAGCCTCGCGGCAAGCACGTCTGCCAACAAGTCACGTTGCTGCTTCGGCAACTCCTTCGCGCGACGGCTAACGGCACTCAGCCTCCACCTACCCCGAGGCCAAGAACCGCCCGCTATGCGTACCAGCAACCACCATGTACCCCTCCCCGTCAGGGTCGAAGGTGCTCTCCACTATCCCGAGTCCGACGCTCTGCAGTTCCGCCACGAGTTCCTCGTACCGGTACGGCCAGAAGGACAACCGCTCCGAACTCGTAAGGACAGTTCCATCCGGCTCGACCTGTGCGACAGCGATCTCTAGGTGATGCTCCTGCTCCCAGAGATCTTCGATCTGCCAGGAGTAGATAACGACCGCGTCGTGACCTCTGCGGCCGACGAGCCGATCACGGACGTCAATCCGAGTGCCTCCAGCACGCACGAGCTCCCACGTGCGTGACGTGAGCACCAGGCGTCCCCACGGACTCAGTAGCCGTGACATCGCCGCCAATGCAGCCAAGCGACCGGACCTGCCCTGAGCGTGACAGAGCGAGTTTCCTACGCAAATCACAAGATCGAACGTCGACGGATCGAGGTAGTCCGGCAAGTCATCCCAAGGGACTCTCAGTGCCTGCAGCGGAACGCTGTGCTCGTCAGCGAGTTCCTGTGTCCGGCGGACCATCCCCGCGCTGGCGTCGGTGGCGACAACATCCAAGCCGAGACGGGCGAGCCCGACCGCAAGCTGGCCAGTCCCACTTGAGCAGTCGAGAACGCGCGCGTTGGACGGTAGGGACTGAACAAGGTCACCGAGCGCCGCGACGGAACCTTCAGGAGTCAACTTTGCGTCGGGGATCAGCCACTCGTACACATCCGGCAACGCCTGGTATCCAGCCACGATCACCTCGTCTCCCAGTCGTGCCTCCATCTTGTCGTCCATGCCAGAGTCTCGCCGAGGTTGTTCACTTGCTATCGGGTCTCTCTATCGGCACCGCTCTGCCGTCCCGCAGCACGGTCGGCTAACGACAAATTCACCGAACAACTCTCGGGCGCCGTCGCGGGAGTCAGATCACATGAGCCTCTACGTTCGAACTTCGAAGAGGGATGACGCCGCGAGCATTGCGCCTGTGTTCTAGGTGCGCGATGGGGTACACCTTCGCTGTGAACGAGGCTGGTCAGCCGTCCCGACGCGAATCCTCCCTGTTACGCCCGCCTCGATTGCACCTTGGGCGCGAGGGCACGGCCAGTCGACTCGAACTGTTCTTCGACCTTGCCTACGTGCTGGTTGTGATGGAGTTGGCCAAGGCCTTCTATGAAGATTTGACCTGGCACGGATTCGCAGTCATGACGGGCGTGTTCCTGGCCATGTGGTTCTCCTGGGTGGGATTCACCCTTTACGCCAACCGGTTCGACACCGACGATATAGTCTTCAGGATCGCCAAGCTGGCTGCCACAGGTGCGATCGCTGGCTGCGCAGCGAGCGCCTCTGAAGCCATCGGCAAATTAGCTGTGCCCTTCGCCGCGTGCTATCTCGGCAACCGGCTGGTGTTGCTGGCCTTGTACGTCCGGGCGTGGCGGCACGTTCGCGAGGCGAGGCCCACGATTGTCGTGTACCTGATCATCGTGGGTTCAAGCGCTGCGCTATGGGCATTGTCGCTGGTCGTGCCGGACCCCATCCGCTACGTCGTGTGGGCTATCGCTGTGTTGGTGTCCGCCGCGGGGCCGATGCTGGCGACCTTGCGGTCGGACACGGCTCCGCTACAGGTGGAGCACCTTCCGGAGCGGTTCGCCTTGCTGGTGATCCTCGTCCTCGGCGAAGCAGTGGGCGGCGCCGCCAGAGGCGTACACGACGCATCCTGGGCTCCTATTGCCACTGCAGTCGGCGGGCTTGCGTTTGCCATCGCCGCCGGCATGTGGTGGATCTACTTTGACATTACAACTGCCATCAGTGCCCCAAAGCTGCGCGAAGTAGAAGCGGGCGGGGAGGGCTTGCAGTCAAGCGCAGACGCTGCCGACTCCAGCGGACCGGTCTCTGACGCACGCTACGACTTTTTCGTCTACGGCCATCTCCCACTGACCTTTGGCATCGTACTGGCCGGGGTGGGTTTGGAGGAGCTGGTCGTGCATCCGGACGAGGCTGCTCCTTCCGCGGCCGGCTGGGTGTTCGCCTGCGGACTCGTCCTGTTCGTCGCGGGGGTGGCGCTGGTGATCAGCGGCAGCACCCAGACGATGCGCACGATATGGCCCTGGCCGGTCGCCGCCATCCCGATCGTGCTGCT
>DATFQP010000119.1:0-6407 GCA_035264145.1 Propionibacteriaceae bacterium | reverse complement strand
GGACATGCGAGCCGCGTGGCTGAGCCGGGTTCCGTCACACTCCGGACAGGTGGTGAAGGTCACCGCCCGCTCGACGAACGCCCGGATGTGCGGCTGCATCGCCTCCACATCCTTGGACAGGAACGACTTCTGGATCCTCGGGATCAGACCCTCGTACGTCAGGTTGATCCCGTCAACTTTGATCTTGGTCGGCTCCTTGTGCAGCAGATCGTGGAGCTCTTTCTTGGAGTACTTACCGATCGGCTTGTCGGGGTCGAAGAAACCGGAGCCTTTGAAGATACGGCCATACCAGCCGTCCATGCTGTAGCCGGGGATGGTGAGCGCACCCTCGTTGAGCGACAAGCTGCCGTCATACAACGCAGACAGGTCGAAGTCGGTCACCGAGCCCATGCCCTCACAGCGCGGACACATGCCGCCGGTGATGTGGAAGCTGCGCCGCTCCTTGAGGGTTTCCCCGCCCCGTTCCAGCGTGACCGCACCTGCTCCGCTGATGGAGGCGACGTTGAAGGAGAACGCCTGGGCGGAACCGATGTGCGGCTGGCCGAGCCGGCTGAACAGGATGCGCAGCATCGCATTGGCGTCGGTAGCGGTGCCCACCGTGGAGCGGGGGTTGGCACCCATCCGCTCCTGGTCGACGATGATCGCGGTCGTCAGCCCCTCCAGTACGTCCACATCCGGACGCGCCAGCGTCGGCATGAAGCCCTGGACGAAGGCGCTGTAGGTCTCATTGATCAGCCGCTGCGACTCGGCGGCGATCGTGCCGAACACCAGTGAGCTTTTGCCCGAGCCCGAGACGCCGGTGAACACGGTGAGCCGGCGCTTCGGGAGCTCGACGCTGACGTCCTTGAGGTTGTTTTCTCGCGCACCGTGCACACGGATCAGATCATGGCTGTCGGCAACCAGCGCCGGCCGCGGCTGCCTGTCCGTTCTCGTGGCCGTGCTCATCATTTCTCCATCCGATCTGCGGGGCCGCCTTGGCGGTGTCCGTCGGCGTCAACGGCTCGATCTAACCAGGGTCGAGGAGGTGTCTGGGTCTCCTTCGCTTCAACGCTAGCTGCGGCTCCCTGACCCGCGCTTCTCGATTCCTGATCGTCAGTCATGTGTTTCGCGGACCGTCAGGCGACACTACGTGATAGCAGCCACGTCACCAGCGTCGCAACGATTCCCAGTCCTTCAGGCTGCGGACGACTACGGGGATCGAGCTGTCGAGTGGGTCACCAGGCCGTCCTTGGTGCCCACCCCACCGACTTCAACGACGAACTGAGCTGACCACGACCCCGCCAGACGCGTTGTCTACTAAGGACTGGTGGCAGGCAGCCCGAGCGTTGCGGGAGGACGGTCCACCTGAGACCTGATCGCCGCGAACCGAGCCCACACGAAGCAGTAAACGCCGAAGCAGGCGATCCCGACGGCCATGGTCACCAGCAGGACAGTCCCGGCCGGCTGATCTTTGATCGTGGCCAACGCGGCATCCATGCCGCCCGCCTTTTCGGGGTCGTGGGTGATTGCCGCCCAGCCGAACAGCACGCCGACAATCGCCAGAGCAACTCCCTTGCAGATATACCCCACGCTGCCCAGGCGCCGGACCCACTGGCTCACGTTCCGGTCTAGATCCTCCACGAACGTCTGGCGAACCCCTTTGACGACCTGACTGATCCCTACGCCCAGGACAGCAGCACCTACGGCTGTAACCAGGATCTGGCCGAAGGGCAGCGACATCAGCTTTGCGGTCAGCGTCTCCTCACCCTGGCCCGATTGAGCAGAGCTGGAACCGACGGCGACACCAATGCTGAGCAGCCCCAGTGCCAGATAGACGGCGGCTCGGCCGGCTGAACGCGCCCGGCCCTTGACCTTCCCCACACGATTTGGGTCATCACGACCGACGGTCGCCTCGATCAGCTGCCATATGGTGAGCGAGAAAAACCCCACGGCCATGACCCAGAGCAAGCCTTCGCCAAGGGGCTGCCTGGCCACTTCCTTCAGCGCTCCGTTTGGAGAGGCGTCACCGCGCCGGCCGAAGGCCAGATTGAGAGCAATCCATGCCACGAGCAAGTGGACGACGCCAAAGCTGACAAGTCCGACTCTGACGAGCTGCTGATAGCCGCGGCTGTGCCGCACTTGCCCGAGATCCATGGCTCATAGTGGCATGCCCGGCCGCAGCTGCAGTGCGAAGATCAACCGGGACTCTTCGGATCGACTGCTGATCCAGCCTTCCTGCCCGCTTTTACGGCGCGTTTCGCCTCGCGCACTCTGGCCAGCGATTCGCCGTCGACGATGTCGGCCACGGAGCGGAAGCTGCCTTCGTCACCGAAACCACCGGCCGCTTCTCGCCAACCGGGCGGCTGCACCCCACGCCGCTTGCCCAATACCGCCGTGAAGATCGCGGCTTTCTCGGCGCCGAAGCCCGGCAAAGACATCAACGCCTGCTTCACTTCGGCGCCCGTTGCCGCATCCCGCCACACGTTGCGCGCGTCGGCCTGATAGTGCTCGGTCAGCACCTGGCACACCTGCCGCACCCGCTTAGCCATCGCGGCCGGAAAGCGGTGGATGGCTGGGCGCTGCGCACACAGTGCGGCGAAGTCCTCCTCCGGCATGGCGGCGATGGCTGCTACATCCAACGTGCCGCCCATCCGCTGAGCGATCACCAGCGGCCCACTGAAAGCCTTCTCCATGGGCACCTGCTGATCCAAGATCATCCCAATCAGCAGTGCATTGTCATCGTCGGTCAGCAGGTGGTCCGCCTCCCGGTCTCCGGTGAGCCAGATGGATGCATCGGTCATGGCCGCAATTCTGCTCCCGAGTGCCTCACACCGAACCGAGCCTCCGCCAGCCTGGAGTGCGTCGAACGGCGGAGGATCGACAATGCCAATCGACAATGCTGGAAGTGCAGTTAAGAACCGCAAGGAAGCGTCCCGCCCGGCTGAGGTGACCTCGCGCAGTGCGCAAGCCCGCTGTGAGCGCTTCGTACCGCTAAGAGGCCGACTTGGATGGATGCATCCGCCCGCCCTACTCGTACATGACGTACTCGGGTCGAGGTTTGAGCGTCTGCACCTCGTCGGGGCTCATCAGCCGACCGTGATCGCGTCGGTCCTCGGTGAAGAACAGCTTGAAGCCAGGGTGCACGAACTTCGGTGTGGTCTTGTTCACCAGGCGGTAAGTCTTGATCTTCTCACCGGGCGGCCCCAGCCCGTCGACGGACTTGATCAGCGCGACACCCTCATGATCTCGAAGTCCTGATTCCTTGCGGACCACGCTGGTCGCGACTTGGTGATAGACCATCACCTTCTCCGGCAGGTCGTGCTTCTTCACCAGCCCTGCGAGATATCTCGCCGTTTGGTCCAGTTCGGCTCCGGTGGTGTGTCCGTATGCGCGTCCAGGCACCTGCCCGGGATCCATCGCCCACTCGGGATCGACGGCAACACCCACATCGGGTAACTTCAGCCACTTCTCGTACGCCCTGGCCTCCTGCAGGAACTCCGAACGCCCAGGTTGAAGGTTCAACAGCAGCAGCGCCTTGTGCTTGCGGGCCGCCTGATGGTAGGTCCGAATCTTGTCGTCGGGGAGGCGCATTCGGTACTTCCCATCACGACCGGCGCTGGCCTGCACGACGGTGGTGATCACCTCCAGGACGGGCAGGATCTCGCGTCCCTTCGCGTAGGGCTGGGCGCGCTTCTCCAGCTCGACGACTCGGAAATCCAACGGCCCGGTCCCCAGCCGGCCCAGTGTCGAGGCTCCGGTGAGGCCGGCATAGCCGACCAACCGGTAGCGGGGGAAGACGTCGCGTCCTCCGCGCGGCAATTCGGCCGGTGCCGGCTGGACGGTGGGCGTGCCATTCCCGTTGGGCATCGGCGTGCCGGGCGTCGAAGTCGGGCTTGTGCCAAACGTCGGCCTGGCGACACCTGAGGTGGCTGCGGGTTCTGCGCCCTGCTGCCCACTGCACGCCGCGCAAGCCAGCAAGGTGGCAGCCACCGCGGAGAGCTTGCTCCCTGTGGATCTCATGACCGCTCCCGCTCGGTGATCACCGCGTCACCCTACCCAGGCTCGGCGGAGCAGGTTAATCTTTCGCCAGGAGGTTGCGATGCGGATTCGTGAGATTCTCCACGCCAAGGGCTACGACGTCATCACGATCCGACCGCAAGCGCCCGTTATGGAGATGCTGAAGCTGTTACGTGATCACAATCTGGGCGCTGTGGTCGTATCCGATGACGGCCGCCACATCCGGGGCATCGTGACGGAGCGAGATGTCGTGCGCAAGCTGGTCGACGGTCCGCACTTCCTCCACGCGCCGGTCTCCGATGTGATGACCAGCGAGGTGCAAACCTGCCGGCCTGGGGACTCGGTGGAGTCGCTGATGTCCACCATGACCAACCAACGCATCCGCCACCTGCCGGTGGTCGAGGAGGACGGACGCCTGGCCGGCATCGTCAGTATCGGAGACGTGGTCAAGTCCCACATCACCCAGATCGAGTTCGAGCGCGACCAGCTGGAGGGCTACGTCACCCGCTGACCTCGGCCACTAGATGTTGATCATATGACCGGAGATGCCGTGGGCGACTTCCTTGATCGCCTCGGAGAGGGTCGGGTGCGAGTGAACATTGCGCGCAACCTCCTCTGCCGTCAGGTCCCACAGCTGCGCCAAGGTCAGTTCCGGCAACAACTCTGTGACATCCGGACCGATCAGGTGTGCGCCCAGAATCTCGCCATGCTTGGCGTCGGCCACCAGCTTCACGAACCCCGTTGCGTCGCCTAACCCCTGGGCTTTGGCATTAGCGCTGTACGGGAACTTAGCCGTGGTCACGTCGTAGCCCTTGTCGCGCGCCTGCTGCTCGGTGTAGCCGAAGGAGCCGATCTGCGGCTGGCAGAAGGTGGCTCGCGGGATCATGTCGTAGTCGAGCTCGATCGTCTCGGCACCGGCGATGGCCTCGGCAGCGACGATGCCCTGAGCCTCAGCGGCGTGGGCCAGCATGAGCTTGGCCGTGCAATCACCGATGGCATAGATGTGCGCGATGTTGGTCCGCATGAGCCCGTCGATGGCGATCGCGCCCCGATCGGTGAGTTCGACGCCGGTCTTGTCCAGCCCGTAGCCGTCGGTCCGGGGCGCGAATCCGATGGCTTGCAGGACCTTATCGGCCTCCAGGACCTTGCTCTCACCCCCGGCCGCAGAAGAGACTATGACCTTCACCTTGTCGCCTGAGTCGTCGATCGTCTCGACCTTGGTCGACGTCATCGTCGTGATCCCTAGCTTCCGGTAGGCCCGGGCAAGCTCGGCCGAGACCTCCGGATCCTCCAGCGGCACCAGGCGATCGAGGTACTCCACGATGGTGACCGCCACGCCGTAGTTGGCCATCACGTAGCCGAACTCCACGCCGATCGCACCAGCGCCGGCAATGATGATTGACTCCGGTAACGAGTCGGTGAGTATCTGCTCCTCGTACGTCACGACTCGCTCGCTCAGCGAGGTGCCTGGCAGCAACCTGGTCGTGGCACCGACCGAAATGATGGCGTTATCGAACGTGACCGTCCTCTCGCCTTCACTCCCGTTGACGCTCAGGGTGTGGTCGTCGGTGAACGTCCCCCAACCGTTGATCTCGGTGATCTTGTTCTTCCTCATCAGGAAGTGCACACCCTTGACCACCCGCTCTGACACGGTCCGGCTGCGTTTGAACGCCGCCTGGAAGTTGAAGCTGACCTCACCCTCGATGCCGAACGTCTTGGCTTCGGCGTGGAAGATGTGGGCCAGTTCGGCGTTGCGCAACAGCGCCTTGCTGGGAATGCACCCGACATTGAGGCAGACGCCTCCCCAGTACTTTTCCTCGATGACGGCCGTCGAGAGGCCAAGCTGCGCGGCCCGGATCGCGGCAACGTAACCGCCCGGCCCGGCGCCGAGCACAACGACGTCGTAATGGCTGCTCATGACACAGCTCCCTCGAGGCGGTAATTCCTGCACTGCTGGAGCCGGTCATCCCTACACTGCCGCAGTCTCGTCATGACAACACTCTAGGAGTAGCCGGCCCGATCGTGCCAGCAACCAGCTCTCCGCGTGCGCTTGACTGCGACACGCCGACAAAACGCGGAAAGCTGGTCAAAAATCTCACATATGACGTATCGTTCGGTCGCGTGACGGATACGTACTTGGACCGGATCGGGGGCCTGATCCGCGACGCCCGTAAGCATCGGGGGCTCACCCAAACCCAACTTGCCGACGTGCTGGGGACCAGTCAGAGCGCCGTGCACCGCATCGAAGCCGGAAACCAGAACCTCAGCCTGGAGATGGTAACCCGAATTGCCGAGGCGCTCGACTCCCCGCTCATTTCCGTGGGCGGCTCCGGGCCGCAACATCTGCGGGTTCAAGGCGGCGCCAAGCTCAGTGGGAGCATCGCGGTTCGCTCCTCCAAGAACGCGGCGGT
>DATFQP010000118.1:0-4647 GCA_035264145.1 Propionibacteriaceae bacterium | reverse complement strand
CGGCCCGCCCGACGCTGACCTCCCCGACCATGATCAGGCGGCGATGAGCCGGCTGTTCGCACACGAGATGCCTGACTGGACCGACCGCGAGGCGGTGGCGGATTTCGCAGCCGCCGGCGCAGAGATCCTCGGCGACGACCCGGTCGAGGCGCGCACGGTCGCCGCGCGCATCTGGGACCGCACGCCCGGCACAACACCTTCAATCCAGATGGCCAATCAGCTGGGCACGGCGTTCTCCAAGCTCGACTGCACCCCCCGTTGGCGCGAGCGTCTGCCCGAGATCGGGGTCCCCACGCTCGTCGTTCATGGCCGCCGCGACTTGTTTTTCCCTCTCGGCAACGGCGAGGCGATCGCGCGTGAGATCCGCGAGGCGCGCATGCTCGTCCTCGAGGAGGCCGCCACTGCGATGCCCGCTGCGGCGGCCGGCAAGGTCGCCGAGGCGATGCTCGCGCTCGGGTAGCGACCGGCGCGTGCGGGACGATATCCCCCTGCATTGGCGCCCCGCGGCTACGTCGTGTGTCGTTGAGCGGTCGGCTTACGACATCGGCGGTGGCATCACCGTAGGCGGACCGCTGACCGCTTCATTGGCGACTGGAGGCCTACTGCGGTTGATGCCGGTGACACAAGATCAGAGCTGCACGCCTCGTGTCAGCGCGCCGTCGACAACGAGGTTGGTGCCGCTCACCCGGCTGGCCACGGGACTGGCGAGAAAGACTACCGGTGCGGCGACATGTTCCGGAGTGCCCATTTGGCCGGTCGGGTTCAGGCCCACCGCGGTCTCGAAGAGCGCCGGGTTGCCAGTCTCGATGCTGTGCCACACGCCGCCCTCGAAGTACGTGTTCCCGGGTGAGACGGTGTTGGCCCGAATGTTCTTTTCTGCCAGCTGGAACGCCAGACCATGAATGTAGCCGACGATCGCCGTCTTCGCGGTGCCGTAGGGACCTGATGCGAAATCGGACTCGCGTCCGGAGACACTAGAAATTGCGATGATCGAGGCGGCGTCACTGCGCTCCAGATGGGGCAGCGCGGCTCGGACGAGGCGGACGGTGTGCATGACGTCAACGTTGAGACTTGTCTGCCAGTTCTCCTCGGTGTCCGGGATCGCGAGAGCGCTGACGTTCGCCACCACGACGTCGAGGCCCCCGAAGGCCTCGGCCGACCTCTCGACCCACGCCCTGAGGGCGTCGCCGTCGCCCACGTCGACGACCGACCCCGTGACGTTGCCGCGGCTGCGCAGCTCGTCGTTCGTCCTTGCCACATCGCCGGAGTCTCGCGCGCAGAAGCCGACGACAGCCCCTTCGTCGAGGAAGGCGCCGACGATGGCGTGCCCGATGCCACGCGTCCCTCCGGTCACCAGAACTCGCTTGCCGGTGAGCTGAAGATCCATGGTGCTGGCCTTTCGTTGAGTGATGGCAGGCTGAGAGCCGCTGCCTCGCCGAGCGGCCTCAGGTCGTTATGAGTGAGCGGGCTCGCGCGCGGAGGTCGGCATGCATCCCGCCGAAGGCGTCCGCCGCGGGCAGGAGCGCCTTCGCCGCCTTCACGACGACGCTGTAGTTGGCGTCAACGACGTTGGCCACCGGCACCTCGGCAATTTGCGAGCAAAGCTGGTAGGCGTCCATGGCGTGCAAGCCGTGGAGCTGGCTGACCCAGTGCACGAGTTCGGCATTGGCGATCCGCCACGAGTCCTCCATTGGGCGGCTCGAGCCCACCGTCATCCAATGGGTGTCGTCCTCGATCCGTGGCCAGCCCGGCGCGCTGCCCTTGATGAGCTCAACGATGAGGGTCGTGGTCATCGCGCCCTCAACGGCCGTGCCGCAGGCCTCGCCGTCCCCCTGCCGGTAGTGCCCGTCACCGATCGAAAACATTGCCCCTTCGACGTTGACGCCAAGGAAGATGGTCGAGCCGGCCCGCATCTGCGGAGTGTCCATGTTGCCGCCGAACCGGTCGGGCACGAGGGACGAACGTGCCTCTGCTCCGGCAGGGGCGACGCCAACGGTGCCGAGCATCGGCTCGATCGGGAGCTCAATCCGGTGGTCGCTGTGTCGTGCCGCGAATTCGACTGTGCCGCGATCACGGTCGAGTTCGTAAATCCACGTCGTATCTGGAAGCGGATCCTGCAGGGTAACGACGCGGTCGGTGCTCGTCATGCCGCCGAAGAAGGGGATGGCCGCCGAGGCGCCCCAGTCCCGCGCGGGTTCCACCGCGACGAGGTGGAGTACCAGTGTGTCCCCGGGTTGCGCGCCCTCGACGTAGAACGGACCGGTCTGCGGGTTGACGTAACGCAGGTCGACCTTTGCGCTCGATAGGTCATCGACGCTGCGCAGGACCCCATTGAACGCGTCCTCCGACCAGAGCCGAAGCGCGGTCCCGGGCCTTACCCGCATGACAGACGCGACTCCACCGAAGGTGTAGGCGTATTGGTCGCGGGTGGGCGTGTACTCGCTGACGTTCATGTTCGAACTATTGCAGAGACGCACGCATCCGCACGTGCTCCGCGCGAAGAGCCGATACCTGCGTTACCCCCAGGAGCGCGAGCGTCGACCTGACCTCCTGGACCAGGATGTCGGCCGCCCGCCCCACCCCCCGCTCGCCGCCGGCCATCAGCCCGTAAAGATATGCGCGACCCACCAGGGCAGCCCTAGCTCCCAACGCCACCGCGGCGACGACGTCGCTGCCCGACATGACGCCTCCGTCGACGTACACCTCAGCCCGGTCGCCCACCGCATCGAGCACCGACGGCAGCACTTCTAACGGGGTAGCGGCCCGGTCGAGCTGTCGTCCCCCGTGGTTCGACACGACGATCGCGTCCGCTCCGGCGTCAACGACCACCCGGGCATCAGCCGGGTTGAGGATGCCCTTGACGACGAGCGGCCCCTGCCAAATCGAGCGGAGCCAGGCAAGATCGGCGACCGTCGGGGCCGGGTCGAACAGGCGGGCGACGAGCTCGGCGACGGTGCCCTCTGAGCGCTTGAGCGAGGCGAACTCGAGCGGCTCGGTAGTGAAGAGATCGAACCACCATGCAGGGTGCAAGGCGCCCTCGGCGAAGGTCTTCAGCGAGAGTGAGGGCGGGATCGTCAAGCCGTTGCGGACGTCGCGCAGCCGTGGCCCGGGGACCGGGGTGTCGACGGTGAGCATGAGCGTCTCATAGCCGGCGGCCTTGGCCCGGGCCACGAAGTCGCGGCTCGCCTCGCGGTCGCGCCACAGGTAGAGCTGGAACCACCGTCGTCCGTCCGGTGCAGCCGCAGCTAGGCCCTCGATCGACGTCGTGCCCACCGTCGACAACGCGTACGGGATGCCGACCCGTTCGGCGACACGCGCGACGGCCGGCTCGCCGTCGGTATGCATCATCCGGGTGAAGCCGGTCGGTCCGAACCCGAACGGTGCGGCCGCGGGCTGACCCAGGATGACTGTGGAGGTGTCCACGGAAGACACGTCCTGCAGCACGTGCGGGCTGAACTCGAGACTCTCATAAACCTGTCGAGAGCGACGAAGAGCAAGCTCGTCACCTGCGGCGCCATCGGTGTAGTCGAAGACGGCACGCGGAGCTCGACGACGCGCCAGTAGGCGTAGGTCGGCGATCGACGCCGCGCCAGACAGCCGTCGATCGGTCGAGTTGAGCGACATACGGCGGGGCTGGAGGAGAGGTCTCAGCTCGGACCATCGCGGCACGCGTCGAGCGGTCATGATCGAGTTCTACCCGACGATGCGCGTCACCGGTAGCTGCCCAGGCATTCGTTGCAACGAGGGTTGGCTTCGAGCGGGTTACATCAGGGACAGCGTCCTGATCCCTCTCCCGGCCCCTGCCGGTCGTCTCGTAAGCGGACCGAGGACAGGAACGCGTTCCCCGCGGGAACGGGGTCGGGAACACTGCTCGTGCAGTGGGGCTAGCGTGGGCGTATGAGGGGGCGGTCGCGGTCGGCAACCGACGGCAACTGTCGACGGACTGCTTGATGAATGTCATCGCCAGCGAATGCCCGGATGCCTTCCGGGAATCTCAAGTGAGAAATGTGATGATCTCTGAGCGATCGCCGTCATTCCGACGCAGCATCCACGCGCCATGATTGCCGGGCGTAGCGCTGTACTCAGCCATGCCAGTGCTGCCGATGTAGTCCGGTATGCGGCTGCGTCATCGCGTCGCAGAGCGCCTCTCCGAATCCGGGCGATCATGAACAGACGGTGTTGGGCTCGTGAGCGAACCGCTGGCGCATCCGGCCACAGGTGAGAAATTCCTGAGTCCCGTTCCGTCGGAAACCGGCTGGCCAGGCGACCTGGCGACCGTCGCCACACCGGTCGCGACAGATGCGCCAGACGTCGTCAGGCTTGCGGCTGGAACCGACCTCGCCGAGCTAACAGCCCGATCATCGGTGTGCCGGGCTTGTCCGCGACTAGTCGCCTGGCGTGAGGAAGTCGCGGTCATGAAGCGGCGGTCTTTCGCGAGCCAGCCGTACTGGGGCCGGCCGGTCGCCGGTTTCGGCGATGCGGCGCCACGGCTGCTCGTGGTCGGCTTGGCACCGGCCGCCCACGGAGGCAACCGGACGGGCCGAATCTTCACCGGCGACCGCAGTGGGGACTGGCTATTCGCCGCCCTGTACCGGGCCGGATTCGCGTCGCAGCCCGACGCGCTGCACGCCGCTGACGGTCTGCGAT
>DATFQP010000117.1:0-5952 GCA_035264145.1 Propionibacteriaceae bacterium | reverse complement strand
ACGAAGGGTCTCTTCGACTTCGACTACATCCTGGAGATGTACAAGCCGGCAGCGAACCGGCGCTGGGGTTACTTCGCCCTGCCCGTGCTTCACCACGACCGCCTCGTCGGCAAGCTGGACGCCAAGGCAGACCGCAAGGCGGGAACATTCACCATCAACGCCCTGCACCAGGACGTGCACTTCACCAAGGTGATTCGCAGCGACGTGGAAGCCGAGATCGAGGCGCTCGCCGCCTGGTTGGGACTGCTCATAACCCGATAGTGGGACATGACCGATCGAGTGAGATCGACGTCGTCCCCGAGGCAGACTCACCTATTCAGGGAGCATCCCCTGCCTAGACGTCTCCTCATAACCGCAACGGCACCGTTTCCGACCTCGAAGTGAGCTGCGCGGCCAGGCCCACGGGACGCGACCGGCCTGCCAAGCGCAACAATGTCAGCTCGATGCAGGCTCGACCCGTTCGCGCTGATCGGGCATGCCCTGCGCGACCCGACGCGGCTCAGTCCCGCCGCGCGGCCATGCAACGTAATCGCGGAAGGCCATCGGAAGCCCGCGGGTGGTGAGCAGATCAAGAGAATTCATGACCTGGATATGAACGTGCGGCTGTGTGGAATTGCCGGAGTTGCCACACGAGGCGATCGGCTCCCCCGTGGTGACCCGGTCACCGGACTGGACCCGCGGTGATCCCTCACGCAGATGGGCCAAGAGCACGAACGGTCCGTCCTCGTCCAGCGCCACAATCACATAGTTGCCAGCAACTGCCCCCACTCCGTGACGGAGCCTTGACCCCTGGGTCACGACGTACTGCAGCAGCGTCAAGGGCGAACGCCGGGCGGGGTGATCTGGCTCCCCGTCATGGACTGCGACGACTCGGCCGTCGGCGGGCGCGAGGATCGGCGCACCGAAGCCTAGAAAGCGGTCCACCGGCTCGACAGACAGGAATGTCCGCCAGTCCCGTACGGTGGCCGTGCGCCGTTCAGCGTCCACGGCAACGAAGTCGATCGCGAAGGTCTGCCCAAGGAAATGTGTGCCGTGGCTTGGTACGCGTCGCGCTGGCGAATTCTCGGCCAGCCACGATCCTGCGAACGGAAGCGACAACACGACCGGTGGTCGCTCAGCGTCGGGGCGATAGGTAGCCGCCGCGCGAAGCCCCTCCCGCAACGCGGCGAGGTCGGCGCGTTGCTGCTCAGGCATACCCCAGTCTCGCCTACTTCGTCCCATGTCACAGAGGGTCGGGCTGTCTCGTCCCAGGTCTCAGAGACACATCATTGAACTCAGGAAGGTGATAGTCATGCGGGTGTTCGTGGCAGGCGGGAGCGGGGTCCTGGGGAGGCGGCTGGTGCCGCAGCTGGTGGCCCGGGGCCACCAGGTGACGGCGACGACGACGAGCGTGGCCAAGTTGGACTTGCTGGCGAAGCTGGGCGCCGATGGGGTCGTGATGGATGGCCTGGACGCAGTATCTGTCGATGAGGCGGTGGCGGCGGCTCGGCCGGACGCGATCGTGCACCAGATGACCGCAATTTCGGTGGTGCACGCCGGCAAGCCCGATCTGAAGCACGGTGATCGGTGGTTCGCCATCACCAACCGGCTGCGCACCGAGGGGACGGACCACCTGCTGGCAGCCGCGGATGCGACCGGCGTATGGCACTTCGTCGCACAGAGCTATGCGAACTGGAACGGAATCCGCAAAGGCGGATGGGTGAAAACCGAGGAGGACCCGCTTGACCCGGAGCCGGAGACGACGTTCCGCACGATCTCGGAGGCGATCTTCCACCTCGAGGACGTGGTCCTCAAGGCTGGCGGCGCAGTCCTGCGATACGGCGGTTTCTACGGACCGGGCGCCACTGACGACCAGGTCGAGCTCGTGCGCAAGCGACAGTTCCCGTTGGTCGGGCGCGGCTCGGGTTACAGCTCGTGGGTGCATCTGGATGACGCGGCCAGCGCGACCGTCCTGGCTGTGGAACAAAGGGCAACTGGCGTGTTCAACATCGTCGATGACGAGCCGGCCCCGGCCAGCGAGTGGCTCCCCTACCTGGCGGAGTGCGCGGGAGCGAAGCCGCCGATGCGGGTCCCGAAGTGGCTCGCTCGGGTGCTGGCCGGGAAGGTGGTTGTAATCATGATGACCGAGGGCCGGGGCTTCTCCAACGCCAAGGCCAAGCGGGACCTCGGCTGGGAACTGCGCTATCCGTCGTGGCGCCTGGGCTTCAAGGAAGAATTCGCGTGACCCGGACTGAGGAGTTCGAGGAACTGCGGCCGCTGCTGTTCGGGATCGCCTACCGGATATTGGGCAGTGTGAGCGAGGCCGAGGACGCGGTTCAGGAAACCTGGTTGCGGTACGAAGCCTCCGCTACAGAACCCGCGTCCACCAAGGCCTTCCTATCGGCGGTGGTCACCCGAATCTCGATCGACGTGCTGCGCTCGGCCCGCGCCCGGCGGGAGACGTACGTCGGGCAGTGGCTGCCCGAGCCGCTGTTGACCGACCCCTACGAGGATCCTGAACGCTCGGCGGAGTTGGCCGATTCGTTGTCGATGGCAGCCCTGTTGCTGCTGGAGCGGCTGAGCCCGCTCGAGCGGGCGGTCTTCGTGCTGCGGGAGGTGTTCGGGTTCGGCTTCGACGAGGTCGCGTCGGCGGTAGGACGGTCGGAGGCGGCGTGCCGCCAGCTCGCCGTACGGGCCCGCCGCCACATGGACGAAGGCCGGCCCCGGTTCGAAGCCGACCACAGGGAACGTGAGGAGCTGGCGGCGCGGTTCTTCGATGTGCTCCGCGAAGGCGACGTCGAGGGCCTTCGCGAGCTGCTGGCCGCTGACGTCCAGCTGATCGGCGACGGCGGCGGCAAGGCCCCACAGTGGGCCAGGGCTATCGCCGGCGCCGAAAATGTGGCCCGGATGCTCGCCGTGATCGGCACCGCGTTCGCCCGGATCGGCGGCGTAGTGGAGCCGCACGAGTTAAACGGTCAGCCGGGCGCGATCTTCCGCGACCGGGACAACAGGGTGGTCAATACCTGGACGCTTGACGTACTCGACGGACGGATCCAGACGATCCGCTCGGTGATCAACCCCGACAAGCTCGGGCACGTGGGTCCGCTGGCGGACGCCTGGGCGGTCTACCGGGAGGCGAACCAGGCTCGCCGGCCCACGGATTGATCAGAAGTCGATTGATACCGGGACCGATGTCGATCCGACATTGCAGTCGCAAAGGATTTTTTGCACAGACAGCAGCCGGGCGGTCGACCGCTCACGCTGATCCGGAACGTCCCGCGACGCGCGCTTGGCTGTGTCAGTTTGACCGGCCCCAGTTGGCGGTTTGATCTGGCGCTGGGTGTGGGCTGTCAATCACGTTTGGCTTCGAATTGAATGCGCATGATTGGTCTTTCCGGTGAGCGCCGGGCGATCTCGGAGAACCCGGCCATGGCGAAGGTGGATGCGTAGCCGGTACTGGTCGCGCTCGGTGACACCGCACCGTCCAGCGGATAGGCCTCAAGAGCCGGTGCGCCCGCAGCGCGGGCGTACTCGATCGCCGCGGAGATCAGGGCAGTCATGATTCCCTTGCGACGGTGGCCTTTGCGGATGTAGAAGCAGCTGATGGACCAGACTGGAACGTCATCGACGCGTCGAGTCCGGAAAGCCCGCTCCAGTCCAGGAACCGCAGCGCGCGCCGTCACCCGGCACCAGCCGACGGCCAAGCCGTCGCGAAGTGCTAGCAGGCCAGGTGGCGGTCCTTGCTTGACCACCCTCCGTAGGTCGGCGCGGTTACTGGCCGCGGGGCGCCGACGGTAGTCGATGCCCATCGGCGCGACGCACCAACATCGGCCCGCCGGGCCGCCCTGGTCGAGTAGGTCCGTGAACGCCGGCCAAAGTGATGTGGTCAATGGTTCGATCACCAGCTCGGAGTCTGCTGATGCTGTCATGTCTCAACCACAGTTCTTACGGCAAGTGGTTGGTCAGCCAAGACCGCAGCCTGGCCGCTGGCAGAGCTCCCACCTGCCTGGCGATGACCTTGCCGTCACCAAGGAGAACAAGGGTGGGAATCGACTGAGCGTCGAATCGGCGGGCCAAGTTCGGCGACTCGTCGACGTTGACCTTGACCAGCTTCAGCCGTCCCGCCATCTCGGCCGCTAGTTGCTCCAGGACGGGGCTCACTCGCAGGCAGGGACCGCACCAAGGGGCCCATAGATCGACAAGCACCGGGATTCTTGATCCGTCCGCAATAGCGGCGAAGTCGGTGTCGGATGCGTCGGCCACCCAAGGGATCGGCGAGTGGCATTTGCCGCAGCGAGGCGTGCCATTGGCCACACTCGGGACGCGGTTCTTGGTCTGACAACGCGGACAGACAACCACCTTGGCGGTGGCCTTGCCGGCGGCGGAACTCATGGTGCCAGTATCTCTGCGCCACCTGGAGATCACCCTCCCGGTCTGGCGCTGTCTAGGCTCAGCTGGGATTTGTGGCTGGCCGGACAACGACGACTTCGGCGTAGTCACCGCCAACGAACTCATCACAAAGCGCACTTCGACGCCGCGAAGCCTTCCAAAAACGCAGGGCCGGCCTTCCACGCATCGCGTGCCGCCGCGGTGTCCCACTCAGATATGGACGTGAAGTGTTGCGGACTGTTCGGCGCGCGAAGCAGCCTCGCATGGTGAAAGCTCGGCCGAGGGCCTCCCTGGCGCGATGAGTTTCAGCCGAGTCACGAGTCTTTTACTGTGCCGTCGTAGGACGGCGTATGACGCTGCCCGGCACGAGACACCCACGGAGGACACCATGACGACTACGCCGAGTAATGTGACCACCGCGCTCCCCGGCCGCCCGCCCGTCGTTGACTTAGCCAGCTGGCAGACTGCCCGTGATGAGCTTCTGGTACGCGAGAAGGCCCACACCCGCGAGGCTGACGCACTCGCAGCGGCCCGCCGCCGGCTGCCGATGGTGGAGTTCGACGGGACGGTCGAGGTCGTCGGACCCGACGGCCCGGTCCCGTTCCTGGACCTGTTCCAGGGCCGCGACGAGCTGGTGGTCTACAAGCACATGTGGTACGACGGCGCGCCGCACCAGGGGCAGTGCGAGGGCTGCACCACCACGGCCTGGCACGTGAAGGACGCCGTCTACCTCAACGCCCGCGGCGTCTCGTTCGCCCTCCTGACCACGGGCCGGTGGGACGAGGTGGCCTCCTACGTCGAGTTCATGGGCTACACCCAGCCCTGGTACTCGGTGCGCGACGTGGAGGCGCCGATCGCCACAGAAGAGGGGCACATTGTCTGTTACCTGCGCGATGGCGACCGCGTGTTCCTCACCTACTCCACGACCGGCCGGGGCAACGAGCCGGTCGATAGTTCCCTCGGCCTGCTCGACATGACGCCCTACGGCCGCCGCGAGGGGTGGGAGGACAACCCCGAGGGCTGGCCCGAGGCCCCTCAGGCCGACTCGCCGGTCGGTGGGCATGGCTCGCCGATCTGCTGGTACTGGCGCTCGGACGCCGACGGGAACGCCACCTGGGGCCCGACCAGCCGGCCCGTGCCGCAGTGGACCCGCCCCGGCGCGACCCCCGTGGAGACCCTCGGCCGCCAGGGCGACCATCGCTGACGCCCAGACCTCCTCCGGACCTCCTCCAGGCCTCGTAGAGCGGTCTCTCGCCGGTCCAACCGGCTCGCGAGGGATCGTCCGCCGACGGCCACGGAGACCGCCGCTGAGCAGGGATTTCTGGCGCCCCCGGCAGGATTCGAACCTGCGACACGCGGTTTAGGAAACCGTTGCTCTATCCCCTGAGCTACGGGGGCTTGGATTGTGAACACCCTGGTCAGGGCGGTGGATCAACGGTACCGGCTGCTACGGCTGGGCTCGTCGTCGTCCGCCTCGTCCCCGACGTCGGCGACGGCGGTCAGGCCCGGCGGCGTCCAGGGGAGGAGCCGGCCCCGGTCCTGGGTGATCCGGAAGGACGGCGAGATCAGCGCCTTGGCCGCGGT
>DATFQP010000116.1:0-4712 GCA_035264145.1 Propionibacteriaceae bacterium | reverse complement strand
GTCGGGTCAAATGGCTATCACCTCACGCGCTGGTGGGTGGCTTGATCGAGAGGAAGAGCGATGTCGAAGGTGTTCTTGACCATGGCGATGTCCCTGGACGGCTTCATCACCGGTCCGCGCGACGACGCGCAGAATCCGGCGGGAGTCAACGGCATGCGTCTGATGGATTGGCTCGACGGAGTCGATAAGGGCGGCGATACTGCCGAGGACTACCGGCCGAGCGACCCGATCAATCAGAGAGTTTTCGACGAGGCGATGTCCAGCGGCGCGGTCATCACCGGGCGACGGACCGGGGACTTTGCCGGTTACTGGGGTGGCGACCACCACAACGGCGTGCCGATCTTCGTTCCCACGCACCAACCACCTGAGGAGAACCCGTTCGAGCGGGTCCGCTACATCACCGACGGCATCGAGGCGTGCGTGCAGCAAGCCAAAGCAGCAGCCGGCGACCGGGACGTAATGCTGCACGGTGCCCGCACCGCGCAGGAATGCCTGAAGGCAGGGGTGCTTGATCTGATCGACATCCAACTGCGGCCGGTCCTGCTCGGGCAGGGCCGGCGGCTGTTTGACAACCTCCCACCCGAGCACATCGAGCTCGACCTGGTCCGCACCCTCGAAGCCCCCGGCACGCTGCACCTGCGCTACCAGGTGCGACACCCCTGAGGCGATTCGCGCCGCCACCTCTCCGCGGAATCCGCGTGTATGACGCGAAGGTAAGGCACAGTTCGTCGATCCGATTGTGCTCCGCGGGCAAGGTTGCCGGGTCGCCATGACCGATTCCTGCTGCGGCCATAGCGATGCAGCGGCGGCCGTCCGATCCACGGCGGCAAGAAAGCCGTTCAGCAGCAGTAGCCGCACCGATCCAATTGCCGCCTCAACTGCCGGGTCGGCTGGTTCGAAGCAGGCCAAGACGACCCAAGTGATGGCCGCATCGAGCGACCGTTCCGCCCACCTGCTGCCTACGCATTACGAGGTAGTCCAGTGGGTGACGGCAGGTGACGGTTGCCGTTGGGCGCGCTGGGTGGCTCGCTAGCTGGCGATAACTTCGTGTGGCTGCATTGTGGTGCACGGGGCACGGGGACACCATCGGGCACACGGCATCATCGGTTCACGGCGTCCGGCGGACTTGGCAATGCAAGGTGGTTCCATGACCGACGACCTTGACGGCAAGGAGACCTCGCTAGCCGATGTCCTCGCTGTGTTGAGGGCGCTCTGTGGTCACCGAGGAGAACGCGGGCTCCTACGAGTTGACAGAAACTCAGCGAGCTATGACTCGCTGAGTTTCTGACAACTACCCGTGGCCGGTGAAGCGATAGTGCAGGATGCACTCACTGTTGCCGCAGATACCTGGCCGCGAGACTTAGGTATCCGAACTGGATCGCGGTCGCGGCCAGAATCCGGGGTGCGTACGTGTCCAGATCCGGCCATAGGCTGAGGGCGAATGCGACAACCAGAGTGATCAGCGATGTCGCTGCTAGACCGTGGCGGCGCTCGGCCCGGAAGCGTCGGCACAATACGATGCACAGCGCACTCCACGACAGTACGGTCATGGCGAACCCGAGTTCGTGCAGCACGCCGTGCCAACTGATCTGTGGCGCGCCCTCGGGCGCACCCTCCGGGAAGCCGGCTCCGGCGTCGGTGACGAACACGCCTGCCACGACCAAACCGGCACCGAGGACTGCGAGCAGTCGGGGAACCCAGGTTCGGCCGGGTCCGGCGTACAGAGTGCGATGTGCCCCCGCCGCCGTGGCGAGGTAGAGCACTCCGGTGAGAACGAAGTTCGCGATTTGGATAGCGCCGAGATCTCCCAGCGCGAGCAGGCTGATCGGGTGCCGGGCCGGGTCGAAACCGTTACGGCAGAGGGCTTGTGCGACAGCGGTGATCAGGAACAGGGGTCCGGCGATGATGCCTGCATCCAATATCGGCCGGGCGGAGGACGACGGAGCGACGCTAGCGGTGGTGCTGATCGTGGTGGTCTCGGACATGACGACTCCTTCAATTACGGTGCCCATCGGTTGGGCGCCTTCACCGAAGATGTCGGTGCCGATTACCGATATCGGACAGGTCCAACGCTGTTCGGAGTCTGATCTTCTGGAATCGTCTGTGCGTATAGAGGTCACTTGTCGGTCAGGCCGACGGCCCGTTCGTTGAGGTATCGCTGCAGCGGCAGGCTGGTGGCGTCGCGGGCCGCGCGCAGGTACTCGGCTCTGGCCTCCTCGGTACGCCCCGCGCGCTCCAGCAATTGAGCCCGTACGGCGTGGAATCGGTGGTCGTCGCGGATCTTGCCCTCGGCCTTGAGCCGGTCGAGCAACTGCAGCCCAGCGCGCGGGCCCCGGGTCATCGCCACCGCCACGGCGTGGTTCAGCCGTACCACCGGGGTGTCGGAGACCCTCAGGAGCAGGTCGTAAAGGGCTTGGATCTGCGGCCAGTCGGTGGTTTCGGCCGACGGTGCCTCAGCGTGCACGGCTGCAATCGCCGCCTGCAGCTGATAAGGCCCGACCGGCCCACGCGGCAGCACCTCCTCCACCAGCGCGAGACCCTCGGCCACGGCGTCGGCGTCCCAGAGCGAGCGGTCCTGATCCTCGAGGAGCACGATCCGACCGGCCGCATCGGTACGGGCTGGGCGGCGCGCATCGGTCAGCAGCATCAGGGCCAGCAGCCCACCCACCTCCGGTTCGTCGGGAAGCTGACGGCGCAGCAGCCGGGTCAGCCGGATCGACTCGATGGTCAGCTCGATGCGGTGCAAGCCGGGTCCCGACGTCGTTGCATATCCCTCATTGAAGATCAGGTAGAGCACGTGGAGAACAGCCGCGAGCCGGTCCGGCAGCTCGGAGGCTGAGGGCATCTGGAAGGCTGCGCCCGCGTCTGATACGGCCTGCTTGGCTCGCGTGATCCGTCGAGTCATCGTCTGCTCGCTGGTCAGGAAGGCACGGGCCACCTGCGCCGTCGTCAACCCGCCGACCGCTCGCAGGGTCAGCGCGATCTGGGAGGCCACGGGCAATAGAGGGTGACAGCACAAGAACAGCAGCACGAGACTGTCGTCGCCGGATAACGGGGAATCCGCCGTTGGCGCCAGACGTTCCTCCCGGAGGGTGACCTCCATCTCGCGTCGACGCCGCGCCTGGTCGCTACGAAACAGATCGGCCGGCCGGCGCGCCGCAACCGTGATTAGCCAGGCGCCGGGGTCCAAGGGAACTCCCTCCACGGGCCACTGCCGAACCGCAGCAAACATCGCCTCCTGCACGGCGTCCTCCGATAGATCGAAGTGCCCGTACCGGCGCACGACCGCACCGAGGACCCGCGGAGATAACTCGCGCAGCAGATCCTCGATGCGGTCCAATGTCTCCTCCACAGCGTCAGGCGGCCGGCTCCTGGAACTCATCCAGCGGACGCACGTCGGCGTAGGCCCGAGCGCGGACAGGCTCGGGCGCGGGGCACCCGGACAGCCGGGCCGCGATCTCGGTGGCCCGGTCGATCCCGTCGCATTCGACGACCCAGTAGCCAGCAAGTACCTCCTGCGTCTCGGCGTATGGCCCGTCGGTGACGACCGGCACGCCCTGCTGCAGCCGCACCCGTCGGGTATGGGCAGGGGCGGCCAGGCCGCGTGTCTCCACCAGCTCGCCGGATGCAGCAAGGTCAGCGGTGAAGGACTCCATAAACGCACCCATTGCGGCAAAGTCCTCCGGCGCCCAGCTGTGCTCCGCACCAGGCGCCCCCGCCATGTCATCAAAGTCCGCCTGCGATGCGTACGTGAGAATGATGTACTTCATCGAAAGTCCTCTCTGGTCTCGAAGGCGCCCCTATGACGCCTTTCTACGGGAAGTCGGCGCCGACGACACCAGTCGGACACATTCGGAGCCTTGACTTGTCAAAGACTTAGCGAGCTATGACTGACTGAAGCTTCTGGCACTGGGCGAGTGCGTTGAGGATGGGAAAGACGGATGCCGCCGAAGGATGACCCGGCGGGCGGAGTCATTGCCGCTGATGTCGACGAGACTCGCGGCCATGCGTCCCTCGCCCTAAGGACGGCGAGGGCAGGCAGCTCGCGTAGATTAGGCGCGGTCCCGCGGCTCAAGCTCTTCGGTAGCCAGAGCCGCGGCGACGTCGATGCCTTGTGTTGCCGCGGACCCGAAGAGGCGCTGGTGTGACTCTGTGCGGCGGCGGCACGATCACCAGTAGCCAGTCGCATGTGATGATCAACGGCAGGCCCCGCACTTGATCTGCCCCAGTCGGCGGTCTAGCGCGGCGGGTGGGAGTCCGATTGGCGCTGAGGACCCTTCGACCTGAGCTCGGCGTCGAGTCGAATGGCCGCTCTTGGCATGTGTCCACTGGGCGACTTGCTCATGGCTGAGTCCCGCCCAGGATCGCAGCGGGACACTGGGGCGGTGGTTCAAGACCGCGAACGCCTCCGGAGAACTTTCGACCGAGCCGCCGACCTCTACCAGGACGCCCGACCGGAGTATCCCGGGGGGCTGTTTGATCGGCTCGTCGAGGTCACCAGGCTGAGGCCGGGGGACCGCGTGCTTGAGGTCGGCGCGGGACCGGGGAAGGCCACCGTGCCGCTGGCCCGTCGTGGTCTTCGGGTGACCGCGCTGGAGCCGGGTCCCGCCCTTGCAGCTTGTGCCCGGCAGAACCTCGCCAACTACGATGTCGAGATCGTCGAGGCCCGCTTTGAGGACTGGGACGGCGCGCCCGGCGGTTATGCCGCCGTC
>DATFQP010000115.1:0-4001 GCA_035264145.1 Propionibacteriaceae bacterium | reverse complement strand
CTGGAAGGTGGCTAGCTGTTGCAGCGGGGTCTGGGTGCCGTAGTACTCGGCCGTGAGCTTGGCGAACATCGCGGGGTGCGCCCGTCCGGTACGGATCGCTGCGAACTCCTCTTTCGCGTACTCGATCGCGTTGGCCATTTTTGTCTCGGCTTCGCGAATGATGTCGGAGATCACAGAAATCTGCTCCTTAGGCGTGGACGATCGTACCGATCTTCTCACCTGCGACCACGCGGACGATGGTTCCGTCGGTATCCAGGCTGAAGAAGATCATCGGCAACTTGTAGTCCCGCGCCATGCTGATCGCGGTGGCGTCGGCGATCTTCAGGTCGCGAGCCAGGTAGTCGTCATAGGTCAGTTCATCGAACTTCGTCGCGGCGGGATGGGTTTGTGGATCCGCGTCGTACACGCCGTCGACGCCCTGCTTGCCCATCAGCAACACCTCCGCACTGATCTCCAGTGCACGTTGCGCTCCAACCGTGTCGGTAGAGAAGTACGGCATCCCGGAGCCCGCGCCGAAAATCACCACCCGGCCCTTTTCCAGGTGCCGTTCGGCTCGCCGCGGGATGTAGGGTTCCGCGATCTGACCCATGGTGATGGCGGTCTGGACCCGGGTCTGCACATCCAGCTTCTCCAGGAAATCCTGCAGCGCCAAGCAGTTCATCACAGTGCCCAGCATGCCCATGTAGTCAGCACGGTCTCGTTCCATACCGCGCAGCTGGAGCTCCGCGCCACGGAAGAAGTTACCGCCGCCGACCACCACCGCGACCTGGACGCCGGATCGTACGACCTCGGCGATCTGGGCGGCCAGGCCGGCGACCATGTCGGGGTCGACGCCGACCTTTCCACCGCCGAACACCTCACCGGAAAGCTTCAACAGGACTCGTTTGTAAGGACTGGTCACAGCACCTCCGGATCGATGGTGGTCTCAGACGGGTGGTGAGTTTCGTCGCAAGCGCTACCGAGCCCTCAGCGCCCGGACAACTCAGGCGCCACTTGCCTCGAAACGTGCAAACCGCTTGATGGTCAGCCCCGCGTCGGCGACCTGTCTAGCGACCGGCGTCTTGTTGTCGGTGACGGACGGCTGGTCAAGCAGCACGACGTCCTTGAAGAAGGCATTGACGCGGCCTTCGACGATCCTCGGTACGGCCTGGTCCGGCTTGCCCTCTTCCCTCGCCGTGGCTTCGGCGATCCGGCGCTCGTTCTCCACCAGATCAGTAGGGACCTCGTCCCGGCTGAGGTACTGCGGACGCATCGCAGCGATCTGCATCGCCACTGTCCGGGCGGCAGTCTCGTCGGTACCGTCGTACTCCACCAGCACGCCCACTTGCGGCGGCAGATCCGATGCCCGCCGGTGCAGATACACCACCGTCTGGCCGTCGAAGTAGGCAGCGGCGCTGATTTCGAGCTTCTCACCGATTTTGACGGCGAGCTCCTCGACCGCCTCGGCCACCGTCTTGCCCGACGGCAGCGCGGCGGCATTGGCCGCCTCGACGCTATCGGCCCGACTGGCCGCGACGGCTGCGACCGCGTCGGCGGCGAGGCGTTGGAACTCCTCGTTCTTCGCGACGAAGTCGGTCTCCGCACCGAGCTGCAGCAAGGCACCGTCGGAGGAAGCCACAAGTCCGTTGGTAGCGGAACGCTCGGCCCGCTTGGCCGCCTTGGCCTGGCCACTGACGCGGAGGACCTCGACGGCCTTGTCGAAGTCACCGTCGGCCTCCGTGAGCGCCCGCTTGGCATCCATCATTCCGGCGCCCGTGGAATCCCGAAGCTTCTTGACTTCCGTTGCGGTGATCGTTGACATAGGTGTGCTGATCCTTTGATCTCTCGTCTTCGGTCAGTTATTGACTGGCTGATCCAGCTGGCGCTCCACGTCCACGGCCGCGTCCGCCGCAGCTTCGGCTAGCTCCGCGGCCTCCTCGGGCTGCTCCTCGCCTGGGATAGGTGCGGCATCGTCGGCGGGCACATCGCTCGGAACGGCCGGTGCAGCCTCTTGCGAGGCGCCGAGCAGTTCACGCTCCCAGTCGGGCATCGGCTCGGCCTCGGCTTCGGTGCCGGTTTGTACGCCGCCGGAACGGGCCATCAGACCTTCGGCGACAGCATCGGCCAGCACGCGGGTCAACAGTGACACTGATCGGATCGCGTCGTCATTGCCGGGGATGGCGAAGTCCACCTCGTCGGGATCGCAGTTCGTATCCAGGATTCCGATGATCGGGATCCGCAGCTTTCGGGCCTCGTCGACGGCGAGATGTTCCTTCTTGGTGTCGACGATCCACACCGCCTGCGGCGTCCGGCTCATGTCGCGGATACCCCCGAGCGCCTTTTCCAGCTTCTCTTTTTCGCGGCGCAGACCGAGGAGTTCCTTCTTGGTCAAGCCGGAGGTGGCCACGTCATCGAAGTCCATCCCCTCCAGCTCCTTGAGCCGCTGGATGCGCTTGATCACGGTATGGAAGTTGGTGAGCATGCCGCCCAGCCAGCGCTGGTTGACATACGGCATGTCGACGCGGGTGGCCTGCTCGGCGATCGCTTCCTGGGCTTGCTTCTTGGTGCCGACGAAGAGAATCTGGCCGCCGCGGGCCACCGTGTCCTTGACGAACGCGTACGCACTGTCGATATAGGTCAGCGACTGCTGGAGGTCGATGATGTAGATGCCGTTGCGCTCGGTGAAGATGAAGCGCTTCATCTTGGGGTTCCACCGCCGGGTCTGATGCCCGAAGTGGACGCCGCTTTCGAGAAGCTGGCGCGTGGTGACGACGGCCATGGCCGCTTTCCTTCCTTACCGGGCAGGCGAAGGCCCGGCGTACGGTTCCTCGGCGCCGAGCCGTTCGACGCCGCCTGATGCCCGCGCGACACAGACTCGTCCCGTGTGGGTCGAGACCGGATGTGCCACATAGCTGCGGGCATGCGAAGTCAGCCCTTGCGGACTGCCGCTCAGAAGTTTACCGCTTCGGCGGGCGCCACGAGAACTTGTCCCCAGCCCAGCCTGTCTCAATACCGCGATCCACGGATTTGAGGGCGGTCTGAACGATTCTCGTTGTGATCCGCAGGTTATGGGCATGCCGCTCTTGCGCTCCATCCTTCTGGGCTTGTCTTTGGCGGTAGCGATAGTCAGCTTCCCGATGGCCGCGTCAGCACTGCCGCGGCCATCCGAACAAGGCGTCTGGCCGTTGGACGGTCAAGCCACCATCGTCCGCGGATTTCGGCCGCCTCTGCTGCGCTGGAACGCGGGTCACCGCGGGGTGGACCTGGCTGCCCGTTCCGGTGCCCCGGTGCGCACGGCTGCAACCGGGACGGTCCGCTTCGCCGGACAGATCGCCGGCCGCGGCGTCGTGGTGGTTGACCACGGCTCCCTGCGGACAACGTACGAGCCGGTGATAGCAGAGGTCCGCGTCGGTAGTGAGGTGTCGGCTGGTCAGCTGATCGGTCGGATCGGTGCGGGCTCCCATTGCGTCGGCTGCCTTCACTGGGGCCTGCGGCGAGGCGCGGAGTATCTCGACCCCCTCCAACTGGTGAGCGCTGCTAGTCAACGCGGTGGCGTGCGCCTGGTGGGCGCCGAACACCGGGAGGTGGCGAAACGGGCCGCCGTCGCCCGAGCCGCGTTGCTGGAAAGACAAGTCACCGGACCCGCCGAGGTGCAGGATGCCGCAGGTTCCGCGGCACGGCACGGCTTCTTGCCACCCGTCGCGGGCCGCATCACGTCGGCTTTCGGCATGCGCTTCCATCCCGTGCTCCGGATCTGGAAGCTCCACGACGGCATGGACTACGGTGCGCGCTGCGGCTCACCGATCCGAGCGCCCCAGGCCGGCCGGGTTAGTGCCGTATCCGTCAGCGCCGGTTACGGCAATCGGCTGATGATCGATCATGGGCTCATCGACGGGCGTCATGTGATCACCGGGTTCAACCACGCGACCGGTTATGTGGTGGACGTGGGACAGCGCGTCGCCCGGGGGCAGGTCATCGGTCACGTCGGCAGCACCGGCTTCTCCACGGGCTGTCACCTTCAT
>DATFQP010000114.1:0-3845 GCA_035264145.1 Propionibacteriaceae bacterium | reverse complement strand
CTAGATACGGACACCACCTTCCACGGACATACCCAGGCAACTTCCCGGTTAACGACAATCTGAGCTTTTCCTGCAGGCCGTACTCCAGCCTGGGGAGAGATTCTGCACCGCCGGCGACTGTAGCTCTCGACACCGGTTGGCAAGCCGCGATGGCCGAGCTGACCAGAAACGGGCGGCTGACCCGCCGACCGCATCCGGACAACGAGCGACTCACCGTGATCTACAACCACTACATGAACACGCTGATGGGCGACCCGACCACCGAGCGGCTGCTGCCGCTGGTCGACACGACCGCCGACGCGGGTGCAGAGGCCTTCTGCATTGACGCGGGCTGGTACGCGAGGCGGTCGCCGTGCATCGCGAGCTCCGTCAGTCTGCGGCCAGGCCTCTCTACGCGTGGCGGTCCCGCACAGTCAACCCAGCGAACCTGGGTAGGCAGCCTGCACTTCTCGATTCGCGGGCCATTGCGGACGAGGGTACTGGCTGCTTGACTGTCAAGATCACCTCACTTCAGGCCGCCGTGCAAGGAGTCAAATGAGCGCACCTGTCGTCACGCTGTTCGAGAAGTACGGTGCCGGAGGCCGACACGTCGGCCCGAGGGTTGCCAAGGCACTAGGCGTTGGATGGATGGATCAGGCCTTTTCCTCCGCCGATATCGAGAGTGCCAAGTATCCGGGTGGAGGTAAAGCGAGCGATCAGGGCAGCGGCCTGGAACGAATCCTCGGCCGCTTCGCGCCAAGCGCCACAGTTCTCGATGATGCCTCAATTCCCTTGTCGCAAGCCCAGGATTGGGAGATGGTGCAAGAAAACACCCGCGTCGTGAAGGAAGCGGGCGAACGGGGCGTAGTCATGCTCGGCCGCAACGGCGCGCTCATCCTCGGTGACATCCCCACAGCGCTCCATGTCCAGCTCGACGCTCCGATAGAAGTCCGGATCGCCCGCGCGGCGGGCGAGGAAGGAATCGACGAGGCTAGCGCGGCGCGGCGGCAGCGCACCGAGGACCGGGTGCGAGCCCAGATGTCGGAGCGGTTCTACTTCTGGAACCCCATGAGCGTCGATCGCTATGACCTCGTGGTCAACACCGGACAGCTTGGGCTGGATACTGCCGTCGACGTCATCCTCGCGGCGTATCGGGCCAAGGTCGCCCGCGTTACTGGGGCCACCGCATGAAGCTGTGCTCGCGGGCGGCAGTCGTCAGGGTCACCACCTCCGCAACTTTCCGGAGCTAAGGAGCTTCAGTGAAGAAGCTGACCCTACGCAGCTATTTCGGCTATGCAGCCGGTGATCTGGCCAACAACTTGGCCTTCTCCCTGCAGGCACTCTTCCTGTTGATCTACTACACCAACGTCGTCGGTCTCAATCCGGCCGCGATCGCGACGATGTTTCTTGTCGTCCGAGTGTGGGACGCCTTCGCCGACCTCGCGGCCGGGCGTCTGGTCGACCTCACGAGGTCACGCTGGGGCAAGTTCAGGCCGTACTTGCTCTTCGCGTCGCTCCCGCTCCTGCTGTCTAGCATCGCCCTGTTCAGCGTGCCGAATTTCGACACTACGACCGCCAAGTACATCTACGCCTACGTGACGTACGCCCTGCTCGGCTTCCTCTACTCGCTGACGAACATCCCTTTCGGTTCCCTCGCCACGGCGATGACGCAGGATCCGGTGGAGCGCTCACGCCTTGGCATTTGGCGCTCGGTGGGGCCCATCCTCGGCATCTTGGTGCTCGTCATCGTGATCGCTCCTCAGATCACCCGATACCGGACCCAACCTGAACAACTTCAGAGCTTCCTCACCATCGTGACCATCGTCTTCGCCGTCGTCGGTTATGCGCTCTACCTGTTCTGCTTCGCCAGCTGCAAGGAGCAGGTCGCCCACGATGCAAAGCCGGTCACGATCTCAGAGACAGTCGCCACCGTCAGGCAGAACCGGCCCCTGCTGATCCTCTGCGTTTCCAATTTGGTCTTCCTCACCGGTATCTTCGGGCTCCAGGCAGCCCAGGCGTACTTCGCGGCCTACATCCTCGGCGACTCCAGCTACCTGATTTGGATGGTGCTTGCCACGTCGCTGTCCACATTCGTTGCCGTGCCGGTGGTGCCCAGGTTCGTCGCCCGGATCGGCAAGAAGAACACCTTCCTGATCGGCGCCGCAGGCCTGGTCGTCATGGGCACCTGGATCTTCTTCATGCCGGCCATCCTGTCGATCGTTGTCGTGTCGTTCTTCGTCTTCGGGCTCTTCCAGAACTTGTCGATGTCTTTGCTCTTCGCCTTCGAGGCGGATGCTGTCGAATTCGGGGAGTACAAGACGGGCAAGCGCACGGAGGGCGCCACCTATGCGATTTACTCGTTCTTCCGGAAGGTCTCTCAGGCCGTCGCCGGAGCGGTCGCAGGCTACGCGCTCGCCTTCGGTGGCTTCGTCGCCAGAGCGCCGGAACAAAGCGATTCCGCCCTGCTCTCGATCCGCGGACTGGTTGGTCTCGGCCCAGCGATCTTCGCACTGCTCGGTGCATTGATCTTCCTGGCTTATCCCCTCACCGATGCACGTTTCCGGGAGATCGTTCGCGAGCTGCACGCCCGCCACGGCATCATGGACGACCGCAGTGAAGCGACCGCCGAGTCAGTCGACGCCACTGCCCCGGTGCGCGAGTCCTAGCCCCACCCGCCGGTGACCGAGCAACAGGTCCTTCCGCGGCCACGAGCCGGGCGAGTGGGATCGCGTCGTCGTGCCGTCAGGCTTCAGTCTCCTCGGTGAGCGGTTCTGCAGCGCCTCCGTCCCCGGTCGGCGGCTCTGTGGCGCCTTCGTCGCCGGTGGGCGACTCTGCCGCAGTCACCTCGTCCGGAACCGGCTCAGGGGGCCGCCGGGTGGTGATCATGTACGCGGCGCCGGCGATGCTGGACATCAGACCGGCGAACGCCATCCAACGCCGGTTGAACACGTGGCCCGTGGCCTGGTCGAGGGAAAATCTGCCGGGCCCTATCAGCGCCAATGTGGTGCCGACCAGGCCATACGTTGCCGGCAGCTCGTACCCGCCGTTGGTGTTGAAAAAGCCGTTGGGGACGTGGGTCGAAGTGGCCACGGCCATGTTTCCGGTCACTGCCGCCCCCGCAGGGCCGGTTGCCAGCCCGAGGGCCAGCAAGGTTCCACCCCCGAACTCGGCGACGCCGGACAGGAGGGCGTTGCGCTTGCCGTCACCAGCGAAGCCGAGAGAGTCCATCCACTGGCCAGTTCCGTCGGGACCATATCCGCCGAACCATCCGAACAGCTTCTGAGCTCCGTGTGCCGCAATGGCACTGCCCACACCTAGTCGCAGTGCGAGCAAACCCGCATCCAGCCACCGACTGCCCATAACGCCTCCCGAGTTGCTATCCGAAATCACCGGGACGCCCGTCGCGCCCCGACCAAGCAGGATCATTCTGCAGGATGTCCATAGCGACTAGCGAACGCCCCACCACGGACGTGCTGGCATGACTGCGCTTAGGGGTCGTCTACAGTCGAGCGCACGAGGTCTTGGCTGGAAGGCGGTGTCTATGGTCAACGGCCGTCCAAATCCGCTGGGATCGGAGCTGATCGGAGTTATCCTCCATCCCACCCACGCTGTTGATGAGACGGTGAGTCGGATCGAGCGCTGGACACAAGATCACGGCATCGGCGTTGTCGGACGACATCGCGACGACGCACGGTTGCCCCGCTCGTGGCAGCGGCTCGATGACAGCGAGTTCGCGTCCCACGTCGGCGCGGTGATGAGTATCGGTGGCGACGGAACCATGCTCGGTGCCATGCGGCTCGTCGCGTCTCGTCCGGTGCCGGTCCTGGGCGTGAACTATGGCGACGTCGGCTTCCTCGTGGAGGTTC
>DATFQP010000113.1:0-8825 GCA_035264145.1 Propionibacteriaceae bacterium | reverse complement strand
CGAATCGAGAACGACGACTCCCGGCCCAGCCGAGTGAAATTGAGCCACGGTGGAATCATCCTGATCCCGCCGAATCACCTGGTCGGTCACCGCGGCGGCATCAATCCGCTCGCCGAGCTCGGCATGGCGACGGGCCACTCTGGCAGCCGGATCGGCCACCAGCAGCACACGCACCTGCGCGTCGGGAGCCACGACAGTGGTGACGTCCCGACCTTCGGCGACGATGCCCCCAGCAGCCCCGGTGATGAGCTCACGTTGCCGGTTCACCAGCTCTCGGCGGACGTCGAGATTGGTCGCGATTGCGCTCACCGCCGCCGATACGTCCGGATGCCGGATCGCTTCGGTCACGTCTTGTCCGTTGACAGCAACGGAGGGCGTCTGCGGATCGGTGTTGACGGCCAGCTCAGCGTCGCGAGCCAGCCGCGCGACTGCGGGCTCATCGGCGCTGTCCAACCCCTGCTGGAGGACCAGCCAGGTAATGGCCCGATACATCGCGCCAGTGTCGAGGAATGCCAGGTCGAGCCGGCGAGCCACCCCGCGCGCCGTGGTCGACTTGCCTGAGCCGCTCGGACCGTCGATCGCGATGATGAGCGGGCGGCAACCGTCCCCGATCACCTCGCCAGCCTGCCCCTCAGACACGTGCACACCTTACCGGGCACAAGACACTGGGTCAGCGGCCTCGGGCGTACCGGTGATCGTGACCGACGGAGTGCCCTCGATCCGTGTGACCGTGCCATAGCCACAACATGGCCAGCCACTGCTGGCAGCCCGGCCGCAGCAACGGTCAAACGACGGTCCAGCCTCGGCCGGTCATCAGCTTGGTCAAGTCCTCGGCACGATCCGGTGTAACCGACAGTGCCAAATATCCCACTTGACGTACTTGGTCGTGCTCGATCGAGATGTCCTCGACGTTGACGCCAGCAGCGCCCACATCGGAGAACAAGCGGCCCAACGCGCCCGGTTGGTCGGGAATCTCCACCACCACCTGGCTGTACGCGACCGCGCGGGCGCCGTGCTTGCCGGGGATCTTCTGAGTCCCGACGACAGCTCGTTCCAGCTGGTCCCGTAGAGACGCAGAACGTGGCACCGCCTCGACGGCCTGGATAAGGGCGGCGAGCTCGTCCCGCACCTGATGCAGTTCGGACAGGACCGCTGCGGAGTTCGCCTCGAGTATCTGTTCCCACAGGTCGGGATCGCTGCCGGCGACCCTGGTGACGTCGCGCAAACCTTGTCCCGCGAGCACCAGATCCCCCGTCGGAACTGCGTTCAGGTGGCCCGCCATCAACACCGACATCAGGTGCGGCAAGTGGGAGACGCGGGCGACCGCTGCATCATGATCATCGACGTCCATGACCACCCGGCGGGCCCGGCACGCCCGTACGACCATCGAGACCCGCTCGACCGCCGCGGGCAATGAGCGGCGGTGCGGCGTGATGACCCAGCTACGGTCCTCGAAGAGGTCTGACCGAGCCGTCACCGGGCCGGAGTGCTGGGAGCCGGCCATGGGATGGGATCCGACATAGCGCTCGAGAGGAATGTCGCGTGCCCACAGCGCGTGCAGGACACCGGCCTTCACCGATCCAACATCGGTCACCGCAGCTGCGAGGTAGGTCCGCAGCGCATGGCCGACCACATCCGGGATCGATGCCGGTGGAACCGCAACGATGACCACACCCACATCAGCCGTGCGTGGCGCCTCGATAACACCGGCGCCAAGGCTGGCGGCAACGCGTGCGTGGCTGATCTTGTGATCGCGTAGGTGCACCCGATAACCCGCAGCCGTGAGGGCGCAACCAATGGAGGCGCCGATGAGCCCGGTCCCGATGACAACGGCCACCTCCGGCTGCCCGGCGATGCTGTTGGCAGCCTCGTCGCGGGCAGCTGATGCCGTAATGGTCACGGCCCAGGATTCTGTGGCTCTTGCGGTTGACCGTCAACCGGGTTCGGATCGGTTCCGGAGGTCGGCGGCAGTTGTGTTTCCGTCACAGTCGGTTCTGGTGGCAGCGTGGGCGGCTGCACGTGACCCGGATCTGAGGGCTCGATGTCCTCGGTCAGCAGGGCCGCTAGCCGGTCACCCGCGATGCGGCGAAACTTTCGGGGCAACGCCCTGGTCCGGTCGAGGATCGCCACTTCCAGCGCGTCAACTCCAAGCGTTCTCGACTGGCCATTGCCGCCGCCGTCGGAGCCAAGCGCCCGAACGGCAAGTCTGGTCGCAGCGGCAAGCCCGAGGTCCCTCTGGAAGCCTTTGCCGAGCACGTCCGCGATGGTTTCGGCCGACCCGCCCATGACGGCGAAGTTGTCCTCGTCGGCGACCGAGCCGTCGTAGGTGAGCCGGTAGATCTGATCAAGTTGAGGTGTCGCGCCCAGCTCGGCCACGATGATCTCGACCTCGTACGGCTTCTCACCGCCAGAGGAGAAGATAGTGCCGAGCAACTGTGCGTATGCGTTAGCCAGGCCCCGCCCGGTGACGTCGGTTCGGTCATAGCTGTAACCGCGGAGGTCCGCATAGCGGATTCCGGCCGTTCGAAGGTTCTCGAACTCGTTGTACCGGCCAACAGCGGCGAAACCGATCCGGTCGTAGATCTCGCTGACTTTATGCAGCGCCTGGGAACGGTTCTCCGCCACGAACAGGATGCCGTCGGCGTAATGCAGCACAACCACCGATCGGCCGCGGGCTATGCCTTTCCGGGCGAAGTCGGCCCGGTCCTTCATCTGCTGCTCGGGAGCAACGTAGAACGGCATGCTCACGTGAGAGATGCTCCTGGTCCGTCGGGGCGCTCCATTCGGCTGGACATCACCTGGCCGACCAGATCGCCGATCTGGGCATCGTTGATCCGATGCACCCCGTCGGCCGTGGCGAGCAGGACCACCGGGAAGATCTTGCGAGTCAGATCCGGACCACCCGTCGCCGAGTCGTCGTCCGCGGCATCATAGAGCGCCTGGATGACCGCCATCGTCGCCTCGCCGGCCTCGAGGTCAGGCCGATAGAGCTTTTTCAGCGAGCCACGAGCGAAGACCGCTCCTGATCCGACCGAGAAGAAGGCGTGCTCTTCGTATTTGCCGCCGGTGCCGTCGTAGGAAAAAATGCGTCCCTCTTCAGCCGCCGCGTCCCAACCGGCGAACAAGGGGACGACCAGCAGACCCTGCATGGCCAGTGGCAGATTCATCCGAATCATGGTGGCCAGCCGGTTGGCCTTGCCGACCAGGGAGAGCGGTGCCCCCTCGATCTTCTCGTAATGTTCCAGTTCGACCTGGAAGAGCCCGACCATCTCCACTGCAATGCCCGCCGCACCTGCGATTCCGATGATCGAGAACTCGTCCGCTGGATAGACCTTTTCGATGTCGCGCTGCGCGATGACGTTGCCCATGGTCGCCCGCCGATCCCCGGCCACCACCACGCCACCAGGGAAGGTGGCCGCCACAATCGTGGTGCCGTGCGGAACGAGATCACCAGCGCCGGCCGACACGTTCCGCTGGGTCGGCAGCACATTGGGCGCGACACGAGCGGCGAAATCGGAAAACGATGAGGTATCGGCGCGCAGAAAGTCGGCGGTCAGACCGACCGAGGAGGAGCGGTTGCTCACTGGCCGCCTTTCTGGACGAAGGAGCGGACGAACTCCTCCGCATTCACCTCCAGCACGTCGTCGATCTCATCCAGCAGGGAGTCGACCTCTGAGTCCAGCTCAGCCTTGTGGCTGCTGTCGGCCGGTGCGACGTCTTCGACCTCGCGCTCCTCGGCTCGCCTGGCCTTGCGTTGGCTTTGTTCTGACTCGGGCATATCCGCGCTCCTCCCTTCTTTCCCCCAGCCTAACCATGAGCCCCGACACGCTTCTGCTTCACACCACTTCGCGTGCCTGGTGTTCTGCGGTGACCGTGAGCCCGACCTCACCTTGACGTCGTCCACTCAAGATCGAGCTTTGACATATGAGGGTCAACCTGCGACCCAGCTCCACGACGGCATCACCACCGCAGTTTGAGCCCCGTCGGTGTTCCGTGAGCCCGAAGGACAGGGCTCGAGGTGTGTCAACGGGGCTCGAGGTGTGTCAACGGGGCTCCAGATCGCGAGTCACCTGTCCGTTCCGACGCCTAGCGGCCGAGGGCCGCGAACAGGTCGGTAACGGTCTGGCACTCGTCGAGCATCTGGCCAACCTGCTCCCGAGTCCCCCGCAGCGGGTCGAGGAGGGGAACCCGCTGCAAGGCAGGGCGATCCGGCACGTCGAAGATCACCGAGTCCCAGGAGGCAGCCACCACGGCGGCACCGAACTTCTCCATGACTCGGCCGCGGAAGTACGCCCGGGTGTCCTCCGGCGGATGATTCCGGGCTCGCTCGATTTCCTCGTCAGTGATCAACCGACGGATCTTTCCCTTGGCGACGAGCGCTGCATAGAGACTGCGGCGTGGATCGACGTCGGCGTATTGCAGGTCGATGAGCGCGAGCTTCGGCGCGTTCCACGACAGCCGGTCCCGATCGCGATAGGACTCCATCAACTTCAGCTTTGCGACCCAGTCCAGCTGATCCGCCAGCGCAAATGGGTCGGCCCGCAATGCGTCCAGGCCCTCCTGCCAACGGGTGAATACATCCTTGGCCTCGATCCGAGCGGGCTCGCTCAGATCTTCGGCCACCCGCTCGTAGTGCCGGCGACAGTTGTCGAGATAGATCTCCTGAAGGTCGACCGCGGTCATAGCGCGACCGTCGGCCAAGGTGAGCGGCTGACGGCAGTCGAGGTCACGGCTCACTGTCCGCATGGCCACCACTGGTGCGTCCAACCGACAGTCGCCGTCGAACTGCCCTGCCTCGATGACCCGGAGCACCCATGAGGCCGCGCCTACCTTCAGGTAGGTCGCGATCTCGGAGCAGTTGGCGTCGCCGGTGATCACATGCAGCCGGCGGTGTCGACTCGCGTCGGCATGCGGCTCGTCTCGGGTGTTGATGATGGGTCGATTGAGCGTCGTCTCCAGGCCAACCTCGGCCTCGAAGAAGTCCGCGCGCTGGCTGATCTGAAATCCGGCCTCCTGGCTGCCCTGACCAAGGCCCACTCGGCCGGCCCCGGTGATGACCTGGCGAGACACCAGAAAGCCCGTGAACTGAGCGACGATCCGGTCGAACGGCGTGCTCCGGTCGAGCAGGTAATTCTCGTGGGTGCCGTACGAGGCACCCTTGCCGTCGGTGTTGTTCTTGTAGAGACGGACCGAGCGGCCCAGGGAATGGCTGGCCCGTTGCGCCGCAATGGCCATGACGGCATCCCCAGCTTTGTCGAAGCGCACGACATCCAGCGCCGACGTCACCTCAGGTCCCGAGTACTCCGGGTGAGCGTGATCGACGTAGAGCCGCGCACCATTGCTCAGAATCACGTTCGCCATGCCTAGATCGGAATCGGTGAGCTGATCCGGATGCGCAGCTGACCGTGAGAGCTCATAGCCGCGGATGTCCCGCAGCGGCGTTTCTGTCTCGTAGTCCCAGCCAGCCGGCTGACCGGCCACGGAGGCCCCGTAAGCCTTGACCACGTGGTTCGACAGCTGCATGGGGTGCAGGTCGTCCTCGGTCGGCGGGTTCAGGGCACTGATCCCATACTCGGTCTCGATCCCCATCACCCGCTGAACGCTCACCTTGGGCTGCTGATCTGTCGATCCTCCGCGATCAGCATGCTCGGCCATGCGCCCAGCGTAATGTGGTCCCGCGTGAAGGTCTGGCCGGCGATTGCCGTGGACATCGTCTGCGTACTGATCTTCGCCATCGTCGGTCGCGGTAGCCACCGCGAGGCAAATGACCTTGTCGGCGTGCTGAGCACCGCGTGGCCGTTCCTCGCCGGCAGCCTCACTGGCTATGTCGTGGCCAGGGCGTGGCGCCAGCCGGCCAGCCTCCGATCCGGCGCGGTGATCTGGCTGTGCACCGTGTTCGTGGGCATGCTGCTGCGCCTGGCCTCCGGTCGCGGCGCCGCTCCGGTCTTCGTCCTCGTGGCCGCCATCGCGCTCGGGATTCTGCTGCTGGGCTGGCGGGCGATCCTCGGTGCGGTGCATACCGCACGCCGATCCGCCGCCCGGCATCCGGCCCCGTGAATCTCATGCCGATCGCAAACGCTGCCTGGACGAGCGAGTGAGGAAGGCAACGTCTCAGAGCGCGATCGTGCGCGAGAGAAGCACTAGAGATATTGCCCGGTATTGGTGACGGTGTCGATGGAGCGCCCGGGCTGAGTGCCCTTGTTGGACGAGATCAGCGTCCGGATGAAGACGATGCGCTCACCCTTCTTGCCCGAAATCTTCGCCCAGTCGTCGGGGTTGGTGGTGTTGGGCAGATCTTCGTTCTCTGCGAACTCGTCCAGGCAGGCCTGCAGCAGGTGGCCGATCCGCAGGCCCTTGGCTCCAGAGTCCAGAAGGTCCTTGATCGCCATCTTCTTGGCCCGGTCAACGATGTTCTGAATCATGGCGCCGGAGTTGAAGTCCTTGAAGTACAAGACCTCCTTGTCACCCCCTGCGTAGGTGACCTCGAGGAACTGGTTTTCCTCTGATTCCTCGTACATCCGGGTCACCGTGCGCTCGATCATCGCGGCCACAGTCGCCTCGTGATCATGGCCGAACTCGGCCATATCCTCGCTGTGCAAGGGAAGTGTCGGGGTCAGATACTTGCTGAAGATCTCGCGCGCAGCTTCCGCGTCCGGCCGTTCGATCTTGATCTTGACGTCGAGGCGACCGGGACGCAGGATGGCCGGATCGATCATGTCCTCCCGGTTGGAGGCACCGATGATGATCACATTGTCCAGGCCTTCGACGCCGTCGATCTCGCTCAGCAGCTGCGGCACGATCGTGTTCTCCACGTCAGAGGACACGCCCGACCCGCGGGTCCGGAACAGCGAATCCATCTCGTCGAAGAAGACGATCACCGGCATGCCGTCCGACGCCTTGTCACGGGCTCGCTGGAAGACCAACCGGATATGCCGCTCGGTCTCGCCGACGTACTTGTTCAGCAACTCCGGGCCCTTGATGTTGAGGAAGAAACTGCGTCCCTCCTCGCCGGTACGTTCGGAGACCTTCTTCGCCAATGAGTTCGCCACGGCCTTGGCGATCAGAGTCTTGCCGCACCCCGGAGGGCCGTAGAGGAGGATGCCCTTGGGCGCCTTGAGTTCGTGCTCGGCGAACAGCTCCTTGTGCAGGAAGGGAAGTTCGACCGCGTCGCGAATCGCTTCGATCTGCGAGCCAAGGCCGCCGATGACCGAGTAGTCGATGTCCGGCACTTCTTCCAACACCAGTTCTTCGACGTCCAACTTGGGCACCCGCTCGTAGGCGAAGTGCACTCGCCGGTCGATCAGCAGCGAATCACCCGAGCGGAGCTGGGTACTGTGCAGCCGATGGGCCAGCCGAACGACGCTTTCCTCGTCCCCGTGCCCGATGACGAGTGCCCGCTGCCCGTCCTCCAACAGCTCCTTGAGCAGCACGACCTCGCCGACCTCGTCGAACTCGAGGACATCGACCACGTTCATGGCCTCGTTGATCATGACTTCACGACCCGGCTCCAGTGCCTCGACATCGACCTCGGGGCTGACGCTGACCCGCATCTTCCGCCCAGCGGTGTAGATGTCGGCGGTGTGATCCTCGGCTGAGGCCAAAAAAACTGCGAAGCTGGCCGGGGGCTGGGCGAGCCGGTCCACTTCGGACTTCAAAGAGACGATCTGGTCGCGGGCCTCACGCAGCGTTGCGGCGAGCCGTTCGTTGTTCGCCGCCGTCGTGCGCGAGTCTTGCCGCGCGTCGGCGAGCCGGCGTTCCAACATGGCGATGTCGTGTGGGTGAGCTGACACGCGTTCACGCAGCCGGTCGACCTCGTCGCTGAGCGCCCGAAGCTGCGTCTGTAAGGTCTCGCGGTCGTCATACGGGGTTCGGTCGTGAGCCATGACGCACCTCCTAGGCCAAAAGCCTAGCTGGGGCTCATCCGAGGTCCAGAGTAATTCTCGCCATACGCGCCGGGAGCCGGCCGGCGTTTGCGCAGCGGTGCTGCCACCCCGGGCGCCATTCGTCGAGTCGTGATCAAGAAGCCGGTGTGCCCGACCATGCCATGTCCAGGACGTACCGCAAGACCCTCGACGTGCCAGGCGCGCACCAGGGATTCGGTGGCCTCCGGCTCGGTGAAGCCCGTGTGGGCACGCAGTGTCTCGATCGTTTCCGCGAGCTGCGTGGTGGTAGCGACGTAGCAGCAGAGCACGCCGCCCGGGATCAGGATCTCGGCCACCGCCGCGACACATTCCCAGGGGGCCAGCATGTCGAGAATGACCCGGTCGACCGTACTCGGGCTGATCGGCCGGTCGGCGAGGGACGCCACCAGGTCGCCAACCCGCAGATCCCAGGCTGGGTGCGGCTGGCCGAAGAAGTCTTCTACGTTCCGGCGGGCGATCGAGGCGAAATCCTCCCGCCGCTCGTACGAGATCAGTCGGCCGGTGCCGCCGACCGCCCGCAGTAGCGCACAGCTGAGCGCTCCGGAGCCGGCGCCGGCCTCCAGCACGGTTGCCCCGGGGAAGATGTCGGCGCCCATGACGATCATTGCCGCATCCTTCGGATAGACCACGGCAGCACCGCGAGGCATGGTGACCGTGAAGTCGCTCAGCAACGGGCGCATGGCCAGATAGTCGACACCCTTGGCGGAGGTCACGACCACACCGTCAGATCGCCCGATCAGATCATCGTGATGGATCGGGCCTTTGGCGGTGTGGAACTGTGCACCGGCAGTGAGCACGATGGAGTGCCGCCGACCCTTCGGATCACTGAGCGTGATCCGCTCCCCTGCCGCGAATGGTCCGCGCCTGACCCCGGAAGGAACCTGCTCAACCATTGGAAATCCC
>DATFQP010000112.1:0-8231 GCA_035264145.1 Propionibacteriaceae bacterium | reverse complement strand
CGTAACACAACCCTCCGACTGCCGTGAGGCTCAGCGAAGTCAGACGGCGCTCTGGCGGTCGCTATTTGCCTGGTCGTCGAGCCAGGCGAAGACCTCGGTGCGCCAGTAGCGGACGCTGCGGCCGATGCGGAAGCTGCGCGGGCCGGTGCCGAGGTGGCGCCAGTAGCGCAGGGTCGCGACGGGGACGCGGGCAACGTCGGCGACTTCCTCCATGCTCAGCAGTTCGTCGTCGGCGTGTGGAGTGACGGGCACAGCGGCCCGTTGAAAGTTGCTCATGGCGTTCCTCCTGGCGGGTTGCGGGTCGCGGTTTGCGAGGTCCGGCGGGTGTCGTTCTTTCTCCACAAGGACTGCGGACAGGTCCTTGCGGTCAATCGTGAGGAGGCGTCATCACCGCCTTGGTACCCCGGTTGTACCGCTTGGGGGTAGGTCGTGATCGCGCAGGTCGAGGCACCCCGCCGAAAGTTGTCTGGATCTCCTTGACTAGCGGTCTCTCACCCGAAATGTCGTAGCCCAGGCACATGACAGAGTGCCAGGCACACCTCGAACAAGGCGTCCTCGATCAGCAGAAGGGGTCGGGCAAACAGGCCCTGCGAACCACTTCGCCAACGTTGTCATGCATCGATGTTTCATCGGCTCGGGCCGAGCGCGGGTGGCGGCGCCGAGCGCGGCCGGGGTCGCCGCTGCTCAGGTGGTGTCGTAGTTCGCTGTCTCGTCGCTGGGACTGCCGTGGGGGGTGCAGATTTCGGGTTCGGCGTTTGCGGTAGCTGATCGAGGAGGCGCCACCAGAGGGCTGCGGCGGGGTGGTCGTCAGGTAGCGGTCCTGCGGCGGCCGCCGACCGCACGAGCAGGCTGGCGTCGAAGCCGGCCCGGGCGAGGTTGTTCAACCTTTCTGCCAGTTCGGGCAGGAATGGGTCCGCGGCCACGGCGGGGATTTTTGCAGCGAGCAGTTGCCGCCATCGCGATTCGCTACGGGTGTCTGCGGCGGCAAGTCGCTTGTCGAGTTGCTGTTGGAAGATTCGGATGGCGTTGCCGAGTTGGAGTGGCCCTGTGGGTCGCAGGTCGCTGGGGTCGACCTGGGTGGCGGCGCGCCACACCTGTATATCGGCGATCAACTCTGCCGGCACTGAAACATGAGGCTGGGCCGCCCAGGCCGGTGATTCACCGGCGGCGTCGCCACGGACCTGGTCGGCGAGCTCAGCAACAAGCTGCGATCGCGCCTTCAGGTATGGTCCCCAGTCCGGGTCGGCGACCAGCCGGTGGGGAATGCCAGCCAGCCACGCCAGCGGCCCCCCGCCGGCGACCTCGTTCATCTCATGGATCCGGGAGTCGATGACAGCAGCCTGATCATCGGCGCTGGTGAGATCCCGGGTTGCAGCGGCGTAGAACAGTTCAGTGACCGGATCAGCGCCGGCAGCGGCCAACAACAGCAGGTGGCCGCGCAGGGTCGGCCACGCCGGCTCGTCGGTCAGCCCATCAAGCATACGGTCGGCGTTCTGGTCGAGGCCGGCCACTGCCTGTGGCCCGGCGAGGTGTTCGGCAGCGAGGTGGAGGGCGTCAAGATAGCGGACGGCAGCCGTGCCGAGCCGGACGGCGGGGTCTCGTTGCTCTCGCTGCAGGGTGCTGGCCGATCTTGGACTGCCGTCTCGGCCAAGGATCCGTTCGAGCAGCTCGGTCGCGGTGCGAACATGAACATTCTCCGGCTGGATCACCGTGTGCGGGTCCCCGTCACCGACCACCGAAACGTAGAAGTGGTTGGCGGTGCGGCCGCGCGTCAACATCGTATAGAGCTGCTGCCGGGACTCCTCACCGGTGACGGTGCCATGCATGGTGTCGGCCGTCACGCCTTGCGCGGTGTGCACACTGGTCGCGTACCCCAATCCGGTAGCAGTGCGGACGTACTCGGCGGGCAGGGTGACGGTGCGGCCGTTTCGTACGTGCTTCACCCTCACGCCGCCGGTGCTTGTCAAGTGGAGGATGGTCCATCTGTCGCCGTTCTTTACCCAGTCGGTTGCGCTGATCCGCAGTCTGCGGTCGTTGGCTCGGGTGATGATCAGATCGCCGACGCTGGCCTGGTTGTCGTCGGCTAACTCGACTTCCTGTTGCGCAGTGGTTCCGGCGAGGCGGTGGTCGCGGGCGCGTTGGTTGAGCTGGCTGACCAGCTCGCGGGTTGCGGCCAGCATGATCGTGTCCAAGCCTTGGCTGCGGTCGGCCAGCCAGGCACTGAAAACGTTGTCGAGGGTGGTGGCGGGGTCGCCGACGTGGATCCGTTGCCGGTCGAGGTAGAAGCCGAGTGCTTCGGGTCGGCCGTCGCGGAGGGCGAGGGTGGCGGCGGCTTCGGCCGGGTCGGTGAACCGGTGCAGTTCAGTTAATCTGACCGCGCCGTGGCTGGCTTGAATGTCGCGCAGGACGCCGCCGGCGCCGATCGCGGCGAGTTGTTGATCATCACCGACCAGCCGGATACTGGCACCACGGCCGATGACGAACCGCACGGCGGTGTCCAAAGAGAGGGTGTCGGCCATCCCGGCCTCGTCGATGATCACCAATGTTGACCGGCCGATGCGTTCCGCCCAGTCGGGCAGGTCATGCTGGTGGATCGACCAGGTCAATTTCGCCAACGTGTCGGTCGGTGCACCGGTGGCGTCGCGGAGTTGCGCCGCAGCGGCGGCCGACGGGGCCAAGCCGAGCACCTGGCCGCCGCTGTCGCGCCACGCCGAAGCCAAGGTGGACATGGCGGTGGTTTTGCCGGCGCCGGCCGGGGCGATAGCGAGCTGCACCCGCGCCCCGGAGGTGCACATGGCACGCACCAGAGCGGCCTGCCCAGCGTCCAGGGCGTTCCAGTTCGCGGCGGATTCGAGCAGCACCAAATCCACCGTGGCGGCGTCCACGACCCGCCCGTCGCTGCGGCCCGCTGTCGCGACGAGTCGCTGCTCGGCGGCCAGGATCCGGGCGGAGGTGTACAGCGCGGATCCGGCGACCGTGTAGACGCTGGAACCGTCGGTCCGCCGCAAGGTCTCTGGCTCGCTGATGCCGTCGTCGGTCTGAGTCAGGGCCACCGATCGGTTCTGCAGCATTTCCTCGACGAGCAGCTCCACCAATTGATCAACCTTGTCGCTGGGAACCTGTACGGCGCGGAGGCGACGTTGGGCTTCGGCTCGGACATGCCAGCTCTGCCAGGTCGACCGGTGTTCCTCCACCGCTGCCAACACCTTCTCAGCGGTCTCCGCCACCCACTCCGCGTCCACGGTAGGGCTCTTGATCGAGACCGGATTGAGGGCCTTGTTGATCATGGCTTGGACTGCGTCGGGTCCGCCGAGGGTTTCGGCGGCTTGGGCGTGCCAGGTGTTGCGCTGTTCGGTCAGGCTGCGGGGTTCGTGTTTGGCGTCCCGGGTTTCTAAGGTGGCCTGCTGCGCCAGCTGCAACGCCTCCACGGGGGTCGGTGGCCGACCATGATCACACGCTGAAACCGGGCCGCTAGTACACCCTGCCGATCCTTGATCAACACCCGCCTGCTAGACCACCGCTGGTTCAAAGCAGGATCAACACCGACAATCTCCCGTATCGGCCGCTTACCCGGATCCGTGTCGGGCCGGGCTGCGAACCGCACCGCGAGCCGGTCGCGGAGATGGTGCTCCAGGGCAGTGTTGTAGGTCTCCGACGCCGCCACGGTTGCCTTGAACAGCACCCGTCCGTCAATCGAGAACCAGCGTCCGTCGAGGGTCTGCACCTTGTTCGCCACCGCGACATGGGTGTGCAGATCCGGATCCCCGGCACGGGAGTCGCGATGGGTGAACGCCGCGGCGACGAGACCGGTGACGTTGACCTGCTGGACCCCGTTCCGGCCCTGTCGAGTGAACAATGCGTGGCGTTCGATGAAGCCCAGCGCATCCCATACGGCAGCTTGATGTGCCTGTTCGATCTGTGCGGCGACGTGTGGGTCAGCGACCGCCCATAATGCCGAGGCGGACTTGACCGGGGAGAAGGTCAGGTCATAGCCGGCAACCGTTTGGGTGCGCGGACGCGATCCCTTGGCGATGGTGGCGGCGATCTCGCGGGCATCGATCGGATCGCGGCCATGCTCTGCTCGGAAGAACTCCCGCGCCACCTCGGTACGAACCCGCGCCCGATCGGTCGCAGAGATCCGGCCGTCTCCCAACTGTCCGACCGCAGCATGCTGCGCGGCAATCCGTTTCGCCACCTCCACCGGGAAGGGGCTGACCTCGCCGGCGTAAACCTTGAACGGCGCGCCCAGCCGTGTCGCTGCATTGATGCTTGGGTCGGTGAAGTCGGCGGCATCCAGCTGCTCTAACCGTTGGGTGGCGAGGGGATGCATGCCGGCGCCGAACAGAGCCCGCATTTGCTCCGCTGCCACCGCATCCCCGGCGCTGAGGCCGTCAATGCCGGCCATCCCAGAGCCGACCCAGGCCCCCGGACTTTCGCCGCGTTCGGTGTAGTAGGAGGCCAGTCCGACATGGCCCTTCTCGGTGGCATCCAACGCCGCGACCTGCCGGGTCAGATAGTCGTACCCCGACCCGGCGCTGAGCTTGTGAATGCTCATCGTCACACCCACTGAAGGCGAACCAGGTCAACTTAGCGGTCAGCCAGGTTGGGGGTACGCACCGACGATGCAAAGAGGTGTGTTCGACTCGAAGCTTTGAGGTTCGAGGGGGTACGTCGGACGGAAGTGCGGCGGTCTGAGACATCACAGCGATTTAGAGGCGGTGTAAACGAGGTCGAGCAGGCGGCGGTGATGCCTCAACAGTCAATCTGGCAAGTGCGGCCTTAGAGATGAGTGTCTCAGCGGCAAGGGCCGAACGGGCGCCGCCGACCGTAAGCATCGACCGGTTACCGAGACATCGAGATGCCGCAGGAGGAACGACGTACGGCGACTCCGCCGGCACCACGGCTCACTGATCGCGAGACCGCGAGCGGATCATGCAGCGGGACGGCTTCGGCCAGGACCGGTCGACGAGTGTTGGGTGAGCGGTCAGGAGCCGCCCGTGCCTAGGGTCCCCGCCGGCGTGCTGAGGCTACTTCGGGCACCACGCTTCGCAGGAACCGCCGTCGCGCCTGCCTTGCTGTGGGCGGGCGGTGGCAGGGTGACGGCTGTGACGGACTACCTGCGCGCGGATCTGAGCCACAGCCGCTTCGAGGAGGTCGACTTCAGCCTGTCGCGCTTCCAGAACGTCTATTTCCGAGACACCGTGATCCGTGGCGCGTGGCTCCAGCGGGTAGAGATCGATGGCTATATCGACGAGGTGACGATCAACGGGGTCGACGTCGGCCCGCTGATTGAGGCCGAACTAGATCGTCGCGACCCCGACCGTGTGCTCGTGCGACCCACCGACGCCGAGGGGTTCCGGCGGGCATGGGACGCGTCGTGAGCCGGTGGGACGCGGTCGTTCGGCGCGCTCGAGCGCTCCCCGAGGACCTGCTGCACGAGCGCGTCGACGGCGAATGGTCCTTCATCGAGACCCTGCGGCACCTCGTCTTCGCCACCGATGCCTGGGTGCTGCGAGCCGTGCTGGGCGACCCCGGCGCCCTACCACCCGCTCGGTCTGGCGCACAGCGAGATGCCGGCCGACACCCCAGCAGTACCGCACAACCCGGACGCCCGACCCTCCCTCGAGGAGATCCTGGCCGTGCGCACCGACCGGATGGCGGCAGTGGCGCGAGTGCTCCACGAGCTCACCGACGAGCGGCTCGAAAAGATGACCCTGCCGGTGCTCGAGCCGGGGTACCCCGAGTCCGAGTCGTTCGCGGTGCGCCGCTGCCTCGGCGCGGTGGTGAACGAGGAGTGGCTGCACCGCGAGTACGCCGAGCGCGACCTCGCCGGCCTCGAGCGGCGGTCCACGTGACTCCACCCGGCAGCAGCCCCGTCGTCGACCCGCCCTCGAGGGCGGTGATGTCCACGGGCGTCCGTCAGCGCAACGCCCATTCGGTTTCCAGAGATCTTGATCAGTTCTTGCTGCTGGCCCGGCGCATGGATCTAGCTAGGTAGAAGTAGGAGGTCGTAACGAAGAGTTCGGCTTACCCATCGCACCCATTGCTGCTGGGTCCAGCCGGCGTCTAGAACGAAAGATCGATAGCACTCCGGGCCGGTGAGTACGAAGATCAAGTCGGCGGCCTGTCGTCGGGTCAGGCCTCGACGAAGGGGAGTTTTCTTGGTCAGTGTGTCGACGAGCTGGTCCATGTCGTCTCGGCGGAGTAGTTCAGATCGCCGGTAGATCTCTCCGGCTGGATCCATGGAGACGGCGTGGTAGACAGGGATCAATGGCGCCATGCGGGCGTTGATCGTGGCGACCCCGGCGACGAGCTTTTCCAGTGCGCGGGCAGCATCGGCCTCCCGGAGGGCCGCGATGTGCCAGCCCTGCAGTTGGGGCGGCTGGTTCTCCTCGCCGAGAACCGTCCAGGAGTGGACTGCCTGAAGCAGGTCGTCCTTGGTGTGGAAGACAAAGTAGACAGTCTGGACGGCGACACCGGCACGTCCGGCGACAGCCTCCATCGTGGTGCCGCGGTATCCGCGTTCGCACAGCAGTTCGTACGCGTGGTGCACGATGCGGGCGCTCGTAGCCTCTGCGTTCGCTTGCCGAGATGACTTCAGCTTCTTGACGACGGCCACGTCAGGGAGTCTACTAGTGTAAGTCACTAGCGGTCGTCGCTAGTGAACGCCTTTAGTGAAAGGAATGTATGGTGTCTGCTGGACGAGCGGCGCGGCGCCTGGCAGCTGTGGCCATGGCGGGAGGCGCGCTGCAACTGGTCTATGGCGTACTCGCAGTGGTTTGGCCCTACCCACAAATCATCGTCCCAGCCCTCGAGCTCGTCTGGGGGCTCGTCAACCTCGGCATGGTGGCGGGGATCGTCGCATGGCTAGCGATCGACGTCGCCCGACCGAGATGGCTCGCTTTGATCGGCGGTGGCGTGGCGATCGTCGGGCATCTCGTCCGACTCGCCGTCTCGATCTGGATCGGCGTCCAACCGAACGCCAACCTCGACAGCGTCAACACCATGATCGTGGCCTCCATCGTCATGATGTTCGGCGGCATGGCCCTCCTGGCGATCGGCACCGCCGTGGGTCGGCGGCTGCCAGGGCTCGGGCGCTGGGCGCCTGGACTGGTTCTAGCAACGGGCCTGATGACGGCAGCGTTCTACTCCCTCGATAAGGTGACGCACTTCGTCCTGCTGGGTCTTTTGTGGGGTGCGGCCTGGATGCTGCTGGCGTACGTAGCGCACCGTCAGGCGACCGAGCCCGATCATCTGGCACGTCAAGTGGCTGCGCCGTGGTCACAGTCGGAGGCAATACGCAGACCCTGAGCTGCCCGGCCCGGCCCCCCAAGCGAAGCGCTCCGCGAGACCCGCAGAACTTGACCGGACGCCAAATGGGTCGAGCCAAAGGTGGCGATGCCGAGCACGTCCCACAAGCCGACCGGCTTGTGGATCAAGGTGAGATCGGCTTTTCAAGCCGCCTCGCCTAACCATGAATCAGCGGAGATCCGCCGCGGCACCGACGTGGTCGGCATCTTCCCAACCGCGAGGGGCTGATCCGGCTGGTTGGCGCCGTGCTCGCCGAGCCGCAAGACGAATGAGCCGAGGGCCGCCGCTACCTCGGCCTCGCCGTCCTCAGCCGAGGCCGCCTCACCAAGATCAACACCACGGTTACCAACATCAACACCGAAACACCCACGGAGCGCCACCCACCAGCACTAACCGGCTGGCTGCCAGCCGCGGATCGTACGATGACCGTCTTCCTACCTACACCATCACGGCTCTTCGGAGCTGTGGGCTTCCCCTCGTAGTGGCAGTGCTACCAGCAGCTCCGCTCGATCTACCACGCCGCCCCAGCCAAAGGACGCGAGATCGCCGCCAAGGTGCTGACAGCTTCCCCAGCTGCCCTATCCCCGAAGTCGCCCGGCTCGGCCGCACCCTGTGCGCTTGGCGAGCCCAAGTGCTGGCCTACTTCGACACCTCAGCGGTGTCCAACGGCGGCACCGAAGCCATCTGTGAGTGTGGCGGGTGGCTGGTCTGGGACTGGCTGGTCAGGATGGTTCCGGTCGCGTTGCCTGGCGTGTGACTCGCGAAGCAATTGGCCCGTCTCGGCGGTGTCTTCCGGTTGAATTGTCCACGTTGGGGATCGCGGCCGGCGCCGTCCGGCCCACCTCGGTGACCTGATCAGGAGACTGCCCGACCCCAAGGGGTCGTGGCCCATCACAGATATGCCCCGACGTGACCTCTTC
>DATFQP010000111.1:0-2256 GCA_035264145.1 Propionibacteriaceae bacterium | reverse complement strand
CTGTCTCGCCGCCGGCACGTATGTGCCGGAGCAGGACCAATACGAGGGTGGCCATGCCTAGCACGAGGGCGACACTCATGATGGAGGACAGTTGCAGGCCCTGTGCAAAGGCCTCGCGGGCAGCGTCGAGCAGCTGGGTACCGAGTTGACCTGGTAGCCCGTCGGCCGCTGCTACGGCACCGCCCAAAGTGTCCCTTGCGGCCTCCGCAGCGTCGGGCGGGACATCGGCAGGGACAGCGTCGGCTACTTGGCTGCAGTAGACGGCGGTGCCGATGCTGCCGAGGATCGCGATGCCCAGAGCCCCGCCGAATTCGGCACCTGTCTCCGAGATTCCCGAAGCCGCCCCTGCCCGCTCGGGTGGGGCGCTTCCGACGATGACGTCGGTCGCCAGGGTGCCCACCGGGGCGACGCCCAGTGTGAGGACGACGGAGGCGATCACAAGGACCGCAAGCCCGGAGGCCGGGTTGACCTGGGTGAGCAATCCGAAACCGACGGCAGAGAGCGCCAATCCGCCGGCCATCACGAAAGCCGGACGAACCCGGCGTACGATCATCGGGGCCAGCAGGGATCCGGCTATAAGTCCGCCGGACGAGGGCACGGTCCACAGGCCCGCCACCAGCGGCGAGAGCCCAAGCACCAGCTGCAGGTACTGGGCTATAAAGAGGAAGATCCCGGCGACAACAAAGATGCTGAGCGTGAACGCTGCCAATGACGCGCTGAAGGCAGGCACCCGGAAGAGCCGAAGGTCGATCGGCGGGTCGGCCAGCGTTCTTTGCCTGCGCACGAACACGACGCCGATGGCGAACCCCACCATGATGGAGAGCACCAGCGGCCATCCTATGCCGTCCTGGGCGATCTGCTTGAGGCCGTAGATCACCACCAGCACGGTGACCAGCGACATAGTCGCACTGACCAGGTCCAGCCGGCCCGCCTCGGGATCGCGGAACTCCGGCAGCAGCACAGGTCCCAGCACCAGCAGCAGCGTCATCACCGGCACGGCCAGCAGGAACACCGAGCCCCACCAGAAGAACTCCAGCATCAACCCGCCCGCCAGCGGGCCGAGCGCGGCGCCGGCCGAAAAGCTGGTAGCCCACACCCCGATGGCGAAGGCACGCTGACTCGGCTCGAGGAACATGTTGCGGATCAGGGACAGGGTCGAGGGCGCTAGGGTCGCCCCGGCGACCCCGAGCATGGCGCGGGTGGCGATCAGCATCTCCGCGCTCCTCGAAAAAGCGGCGAGCACCGAGGTGATGCCGAACGCGGTGGCGCCAATCAGAAGGAGTCGCCGGCGGCCGATCCTATCGCCGAGAGTGCCCATGGTGATCAGGAATCCGGCCAGCAGAAACCCATAGATGTCGGTGATCCACAGGAGTTGGGAGCTTGTGGGCTCGAGATCCGCGGTGAGGGACGGAACCGCCAGGTACAGCACCTCAAGGTCCATGGAGTAGAGCAGGCAAGGGAGGGCAATCACGGCTAGTCCGATCCACTCCCGCCGTCCAGCCCTGGGTACTTGGCCAGCAATCACATTCCCGATGTCTTCGTGATCGTTGGTGTTCATGAGCATTCTCCTTCTCCTATCGCGACAGTTGGATCTCGGGACGAACCCAAAGCTGCGGTCTAGCTCGGATCTCCCTGCCTCAAAGGGGAGACTCATTCCTCGGTCGTACCGCGCTAGCCGTTGACTCCGGAAGCCCGCCGGTAGGTGAACGCGAGATCGTCATGGTATCCCTGGTCGTCCTCGTTCAGTTGCCAGACGCCGGTGAGAGTCGAGCCGTCGTCGCTGATCTTTGCGCTGCCGCGCTGAGCGAACCCCGGGGCGTCGCGTTCCAGCGTCAGCTCCCTGCCGTCGAACCCTATCGCGTAGACCCGATGGACGCCGCGCGAGTCAAAGTACTGCATCGAGAGGTCGTTCTCGCCCTCCATCACGCCGATCACGCAGAGCGAGTCGGGAAAGTCGGGGTGATCGTTGACCGCACGCTGGATCAGGAACCGGCCACCTTGGAGCCACTCGTAGGTGGCCCGCCCGCGAACCACCGTGTCTTCGACCATGGGGTGGGTCATCTCGATCGTCCACTCGCCGATCAGTGCCTGGAACGGCTCCAGCTTCGCCCTGGGGTCGGCCTTGTCCATACTGCAGCATCTCCTTCGTTCGCGTTTTCGAGGGATATTGCCGTGTCGCTACCCGTGATCGGCAGCCCGCTCGTAGATCAGCACGAGCACGCCGTCGCCGACGACCTTCGACTCCTTCAGCCTCAG
>DATFQP010000110.1:0-6616 GCA_035264145.1 Propionibacteriaceae bacterium | reverse complement strand
TGGTCCCCCCGGACCGCAGTTCCACCCGGCCACGCTCACTCAACCAGTCGAGCTGATCCTCCTCCAGCGCTTCGAAGAGGAACAGCGTCTTCAGTTCGGCGGGACTCAGTCGAGGGGGTTCGTCCATGATCGACTCCTACTACTGTTCGGCCAGATAGCGATGGACCAGGGTGACGGCGAGCGCCCCCTCCCCGACGGCGGAGGCAACGCGCTTGACTGATTGGGCCCGGACGTCACCGGCGGCAAACACTCCGGCAATGCTGGACTCCAGCAAGTACGGATCGCGGTCGAGATCCCAGCCCCGGGGTCGACTGCCGTCCACGACCAGATCGGGACCGGTAACCACGAATCCGGCCGCGTCCCGCACGACTGCAGGCGGTAGCCAGTCGGTCAACGGTGCGGCGCCGATGAAGACGAACAGGTGAGCGGCCTCGACGACCTCCTGGCTGCCGTCGGATCCGTTCACCAGTGTGACGCACTCAAGATGATCTTGGCCCGCACAGGTAACCACCGAAGTGTTGAGCCGCACGTCGATGTTCTCGATGGCCCGGATCTGGTCGATCAAGTACGACGACATGGATCTTTCGAGCGAGTCGCCGCGGACGATTATGGAGACTTTGGCGGCGTGCCGGGCGAAGAATGTGGCGGCTTGACCCGCGGAGTTTGCGCCGCCAACGATCAGCACGTGTTCACCGGCACATGCCTGTGCCTGAATGGCCGCGGAGCCGTAGTAGACGCCTCGCCCGACCAGCTCAGGTGCGCCGTTGGCTTCCAGCTGCCGGTAGCTCACCCCGCTGGCGAGCACGACAGAGTGCGCGAGCACCGACGATCCGTCCTCAAAACTGACCTGCCGCGCCGAACCCCGGGCGGCAAGACTTGTGACTGTCCGAGCGGTGAGCAGCTCCGCGCCAAAGCGCAGAGCCTGCCGGCGGGCGCGTTCGGTCAGTTGGCCACCGGAGACGCCATCGGGGAAACCAAGGTAATTCTCGATCCGCGAGCTCTGACCAGCCTGGCCACCCGGCGCGGCCCGCTCGACGATCACGGTCCTAAGTCCCTCCGAGGCGGCATAGACTGCGGCGCCCAGTCCTGCCGGTCCGCCACCCACGATGACGACGTCATAGAAGTCGATAGCGGGTTGGGTGCTGAGACCGACGGCGGCGGCCAGGCCCGGGAGGCTGGGTTGCACGAGCGCACGGCCGTCTGCGGTGATGACGATCGGGACTTGAGCCGCGTCCGCGCCGGCAGCGGCCAGTAGCCGCCGTCCGTCCGGGTCGGCGACGTTGTGCCACCGGTATGGCACCAGGTTGCGCGCCAGGAAGTCCCGTACCTCATAGGAGGCAGCCGACCAGGGATGTCCCAGAATCTTGATCTTTCTGTCACTCTGCTGGGCGGTGTCTTGCCAGGCAGAGATCAGTTCGTCGACGACCGGATATAGCTTCTCCTCGGGCGGCTCCCACGGCTTGAGCAGGTAGTGATCAACATCGACCACGTTGATAGCCGCGATCGCCGCGTCCGTGTCGGCGTATGCGGTGAACAGCGCACGGCGTGCGTGGGGCACTAGATCCATCGCGGCCTCGAGAAAGTCGATGCCGTTCATCCGCGGCATCCGATAGTCGGCCAGGATGGCAGCGATCTGCTCACCGCGCAGGACGACTTCTCGGATCAAGTCCAACCCGTCCGAGCCATTGTCGGCGCGCAGGATGCGGTAGTCCGCCCCGTAGTGTCGACGAAGGTCACGCGCGACAGCGCGAGACACACTGGGGTCGTCATCCACGGTCAGCAGAATCGGCCGGCTCTCCCGCTCGGACATGGTCTCGGTCACGTGCCCACCTCATCGACGTAGCACCAACGCCAGTACTCGCCGGGCTCGGCGGACGTCACCACCGGGTGACCGGCCGCTCGCGAATGACTGCTGGCGTGCTTTCCCGGGGAAGAATCACAACATCCGACGTGCTGGCATACCAGGCAGCGCCGCAAATGCACCCACTGGCCACCGTCGGCGGCACAATCGGAACAAATGGCTTCGAAGTCGTCCGGCACCGGCGTGAGCGGCGTCGACTCCAGGTGTGCACAGCTGCCCACGTCGAAATCCTTTCCGTAGGCACCATCTTGCCCTGTGGCATCAAGGTGCAAGCCGCGAGATCTTGCGACGGCGCAGCCCAGCCGCCCGCAACAGCTGAACGATCTCCCGTGAGCTGACCGGTTGGGCGCCGGCCTGCAGTGCCGCGGCGTATCGCTCGGCTACGACGTCATAATGATCGTTGTCGAATGCGCTATCGGGCATGCCAAGGATCGCGGCGAACGCGTGGAGCTCGTCGTATGACCGGTCGCTGATCAGATGCGACCACAATCGCCCGTGACCGGGCCAGGTGGGCGGGTCGATGTACACCGTCACGCCGTCGCGTGCCCCATGGCGTCGTCGATCAAGGTCCGCCAGATACGAACCAGGTCGGCGTCAACGTAGGCCTTCCAGGAGCCCTGTGGCCGGGCCGCCGAGGCCAGATGGAAGGAGCGGATTCCGGCTCGCGCCAGCCACGGAATGTGTTCGGGCGCCAGTTGCCCGCCGGCCATGATCGCCGAACGCGCGAATGGGTCCGTCCGGGCACGGTCGAGGAGATCATCGAGGCCGACGGCGACTCCGCGTGGACTGCCGGCCGTGAGGACCGAATCAAGGCCCGGCAACCGGCGAAGAACCCGCCAAGCTCGATCGGAGGAGATACAGGCGTCAACCGCACGGGAGAAGGTCCAGCTGAAGTCGGAGTCGGCGAGCAGCTCCAAGATCACCGGCTCGTCGATCTCGGTGTGCGCGTTCAGGTAGCCGAGCACCACGCCCTCGGCTCCCGCGGCGCAATAGCTGTCGATCAGCCCTTTCAGTCGACCCGCCTCACCTCCATCGGTGCTGAAGCCCTCGCGCAGCCGGACAACGGGCCGCAGCGGAAGCGTGGTAACCCGCCGGATAGCGGCTACCAGCGCCGGCTCTGGCGACAGCCCCCCGTAATCCAGGCTGCCCAGAATCTGTAGCCGGGTGGCCCCGCCGACTTCGGCCCGTTGAGCATCGGTTGGATGGCGGACGACGATCTCGAGTAGGCCGCTCAACCGCGAGCTCCGTCACCCGAACCCGCGTCCGCCGCGACGGCTTCCGCATCGTGCAGCACCCTGCTGATGTTGCCAGAGGTCAGCCGCGCAAGATCGTCCTCCGACCAACCACGTTCGCTCAGGGCCTCGAGCAGGTTCGGATAGCGCGAAACATCCTCGAGGCCGTCCGGTACGGCTGGCATCCCATCGAAGTCGCCGCCCAGGCCAACGTGATCCACGCCGGCCACGTCGCGCACGTGCTCGATGTGGGATACCACGTCCGCGATGCTGGCCGTCGGTTGGACACCGGGATAGCTGTTGTAGAAGGCATCCCACGCCTCGAGATCGCGGCGATCGATGCCCGCCTGCATTGCGGCCGCCTCCACCTGCGCCTCCCATTCCCGCACCTGGGGGCTGAGGAAGTACGGCACGAAGGGAACCATGCAGATCCCACCGTTACCCGGCAACCGGCCGAGTACCTCGTTCGGCACGTTGCGGGGGTGATCACAAACTGCCCGGGCCCCGGAATGAGAGAAGATCACCGGAGCGGCCGTCGCATCCATCGCGTCTCGCATGGTGTCGGCACTGACGTGGGATAGGTCGACCAGCATGCCAAGCCGGTTCATCTCCGTCACCACCTCACGGCCGAAGGTGGTGAGGCCACTTGCGGCCGGGCTGTCAGTTGCCGAGTCCGCCCACGCCGTGTTCTCGTTGTGCGTGAGGGTCAGGTACCGCACACCGAGGCGGTAGAACGTACGCAGCACGGCCAGTGAGTTGTCGATGCAGTGACCGCCCTCCGCCCCTAGCAGGCTACCCACCCGGGTTCGGCTCCGCAGCGTCTCGTCCAGGCCGTCGGCGTTGGTCACCAAGATCAACTGGTCGGCGTAGGTGGAGATCATGGTGTAGACGGCATCGATCTGCTCCAAGGTCGCCCGGACCGCCGCTGGTCCGGTGAAGCTGCACGGTACGTACACCGACCAGAACTGAGCGCCCACGCCACCGGCACGCATCCGGGGCAAGTCGGTGTGCAGGTGCGGCTGGGGCTGTGCGATATCGACCCGGGCGAAGTCGTAGTCGACCCGGCGCATGGCCCACGGAAGATCATTGTGACCGTCGACGACTGGCTGCCTCGTCACGGCGCCATCCTCCCACTGGCCGCTGCATAAACTTGCGACATGGTGGCCGGGCCAGCCCAACCACCGGCATGGCGGCCGCTGGCCGCGTTCGCTGCGCTGATTGTGCTTCTTGCCGGTTGTACCTACTCCGAGCGGGAGCCCGGCTTGTTTCGCCCGTCCGCCCTCCAGGCATCCGAAACCAGCAAGCCGGAACTGCTTCCGCCACGGAAGACCAACCCAGCTCTTCCAGTTGCCGGCGAGGCCATCTGGACAACCGGCGAGGGCTTGCGGGTCACTGTCCGTTTCGCAATCCACGCCATTCGGCGCATCGAGGGTGCCAGCGTCCTTGACTGGTCGGTCACTCCGTTGACCGCACCCAGGCTCCGGGCTGGTGAGCAGCTGCCTGGCCGGGTTGATCTGGGTCTGACGAGTCAGGCCGCAGGTGACGGCAATATCGTCCTCTCCGACGGTGCCGGACGCGTCTATCGGCAGCTGACTCACACCTCGCGGGCCGAGTTCAACCGGTGCTTGTGTTCACCGATCTGGGCCGCTCAGCTTGGGTTGCGCCTGGGGGAAACGCGCATGCTGCAACTCACCTTTCCAGAGCTACCGGCGGACGTGGAGTTCCTGGACGTCAGCCTGGCGAATGTGCCGTCCTTCTGGCACGTCCCAGTCAGCCCGCTGGGGCAGGCACCGCTCGCCACCCGTCCCACCAACCTCGGCCGGCCGGCGGAGCAGGTCAAACCGGTTGCCAGCCCCCTGCCCTTCTCGTTTCCCTGGCGGCAAGGGCAGATGCAGAACATCCAGATCCGCCAGATCGTCGCGAGCCCGACGTCCACATCACTTGAGTGGACGATCAATTCCTATACCGACCAACCCAGCATCAGCATGATTGCGTATGGTCCTCCGGTGGCCGCCACCGCACCGCAAGGTGTTCTTCTGATCAGCCAAGAATCGGCCAGCGGACCGCAAATTCGGGCGAGCGCCAGGCAACGCGGACCGCTGCTGAAGGCTCGATGGATGACCGCTCGAGTTCAGGGCAGGGACTTCTACGAGTGCCTCTGTACCGCGATCGGAATCTGGGCGGGATCGCTGCGGCGATCCGGCGGGTCAGCAACGGTGACCACGACCTTTCCGCCACTTCCCGAAAACACCACCGAGGCCGACGTTGTTCTGCCTGGCGTGGCGACTCTGCGTGATCTGGCAGTGGTCCGGGCTCCAAACGCGGCGGCCCGGCTCGGAGATTCGGTCAAGGTTCCTGCACATTACTGGACATATGACGTAAACGCACCGCCGAACGGCTGGAGCACCTGGGACTGGCCGACCCCGACACCGGATCCAGCACAGCTGCGGTCATACAGCACGTTCGTCGAAGAGATCGTGCCCCTGCCTGGTCAGTAGAGCGCCGTCATGCTTCTGGCTACGCGGGCAAAGCAAATCGGACCCGTCCGGACCGCTCCCTGGCTGATCTACCTACGTTCGTCGAAAGTCGTGCTTGCGGGCTTGGTCAGTGAGCGCCGTCTTGCTCTGCCGACTCGGGCAAAACGAAGGGGCGGCCCGTCCGGACCGCCCCTTTGTTTGTCTAGCCGCTTCGTTCGGCAAGCGTGGACTCAGAAGTCCATACCACCCATGCCCGGGTCGCCACCAGCCGGAGCGGGCGGAGTTTTCTCCGGCTTATCGGCGATGACTGCCTCGGTGGTCAGGAACAGCGCCGCGATCGATGCGGCGTTCTGCAGCGCAGAGCGAGTCACCTTGGTCGGATCCGGCACACCGGCCGCGAGCAGGTCTTCGTAGTCACCGGTGGTCGCGTTCAAGCCGTGACCCTCCGGCAGCGTCTTGACCTTCTCGGCCACGACCCCACCCTCGAGACCCGAGTTGATGGCAATCTGCTTCAGCGGAGCCTCGACCGCCTGCTTGACGATCTGAGCACCTACCGCCTCATCGCCCTCCAGCTTGAGGTTCTCGAACGCCTTGGCCGCAGCCTGGACCAACGCGACGCCGCCACCGGGGACGATGCCCTCCTCGACCGCCGCCTTGGCATTGCGGACGGCGTCCTCGATCCGGTGCTTGCGCTCCTTGAGCTCGACCTCGGTGGCCGCGCCGACCTTGATCACCGCCACGCCGCCGGCCAGCTTGGCCAGCCGCTCCTGGAGCTTCTCACGGTCGTAGTCGGAGTCGGAGTTCTCGATCTCGGTCCGAATCTGCTTGACCCGGCCTGCGATCTGGTCTGAGCTGCCGCCGCCCTCGATGATCGTGGTCTCGTCCTTGGTGACGACGACCTGGCGCGCCTGGCCCAGCAGCTCCACGCCGACGCTGTCGAGCTTGAGGCCGACCTCTTCGGAGATGACCTGGCCGCCGGTCAGGATGGCGATGTCGGTCAGCATGGCCTTGCGGCGGTCACCAAAGCCGGGGGCCTTGACGGCGAC
>DATFQP010000109.1:0-27127 GCA_035264145.1 Propionibacteriaceae bacterium | reverse complement strand
ACGCAGCACCTTACGGAGCAGCCGCAACGGCGGATCGGTGATGGAGTAGATGATCTCGGCCACGACCAGCATCGGTCCGCGCGGTTCCCAATCGCGGACCAGCACCGGAACCCAGGACAGGATCATCCGCGCGAATAGGAGTAGGAGGAACACCCACAGCACCCAGTCGATGATGCTGCCCACGATGAACATTCCCAGCGGTCCCGTCTGATGGTTGCGGAGGATCGGTCACCGACTAGCGTAGGCGACTCGACGCAACCTTCAGGATTTCTAGCGACGCCGGCGGCATCTGTTCGGTTCCTCGATCGGCGTTCAGCTTTGGTTGAAGAACCCGCCGGCGATCCGCTCCTTGTCCTCGGCCGCAACCTTCACGTTCTGCGGCGACAGCAGGAAGACCTTGCTCGTGACCCGCTCGATGGCGCCGTGCAGACCGAAGATCAGCCCAGCAGAGAAGTCGACCAGCCGCTTGGCGTCTGGGTCGTCCATCTCAGAGAGGTTCATGATGACCGGCACTCCATCGCGGAAATGTTCACCGATCGTGCGGGCTTCGTTGTAGGTGCGCGGATGAACCGTGACGATTCGGGACACGTCTGCCGTCCGTGGCTCGGGTGCGGATGAAGCGGTAGCAGCTGGACGTCTGGTTTCTAGGGGGGTGACACTGGCAGGCTGCCGCACCGGCGACCCGACGAACTCCTCGCGACTGAGACCTTCGGTGAGCTCGTGCGCCTCATCAGGCTCGTCGTAGTCCGCGTAACGGTCGTCGGTCACGAGGCCGAGCCACGCTGCCGCTCGCTTCAGTTTCTCCGCCATCGCTCAGCCTTCGTCGTCGAGTCCGCGTCCTGGGCTGACATTACCGTCCACGTGGTCCTTAACTTGATCACGAGCCAGCCGACACGCGGAGCATTGGGCCGCTATTTGAGGAAGTCAGGAATGTCGAGGTCGTCATCCTGACTGGTAGCAGCCGGCCGGAAGGGCGTCGGCGCCGGCGGCTCGACAGGGGAATGGCCGTTTCCGCCGTCGCTGGTCGAGGAGCCTCCCAGACCGCTTCCCGCGGCAGCTGGCTGACTGCCGGGAACGGCGGCCACGGACACCGGCTGACGTTCGCCGTTCACCGTCGCCGGCGCGATTCCCGCCATCTCACCGCCGCCGGAACTGCGCTGGAGGGTTGCCCTCAGGTCCGCCTGTCGGCTTACTCCGGCCAGCCGCCGCGGCGGTTGCCCGCCCTCGAAGCCAGCCGCGATAACCGTGACCCGCACCTCGTCACCCAGCGCGTCGTCGATGACGGTACCGAAGATGATGTTGGCGTCATCGTGAGCCGCTCCCTGGATCAGGTTGGCCGCCGCCGAGACCTCGAAAAGGCCCAGATCCGAGCCGCCGGCGATGGACAGCAGGACACCACGAGCTCCATCGATGCTGGCCTCGAGCAGGGGTGACGAGACTGCCATCTCGGCCGCGGCCCGCGCCCGCTCCTCGCCGCGCGCAGAGCCGATGCCCATCAGGGCCGAGCCCGCATTCGACATGACCGCCTTGACATCGGCGAAGTCCAGGTTGATCAATCCCGGTGTGGTGATCAGGTCGGTGATGCCGGAGACGCCCTGCATCAACACCTGATCGGCCTGCTTGAAGGCGTCGAGGATCGCGATCTGCTGATCGATCATCTGGAGGAGCTTGTCGTTGGGAATGACGATCAGGGTGTCGACTTCCTCGCGAAGCGTCGTGATCCCCTGCTCCGCCTGGGTGGACCGTCGCTTGCCTTCGAAGGAGAACGGCCGGGTCACCACGCCGATGGTGAGCGCACCGAGTGCACGGGCCACTCGAGCGACGACGGGCGCGCCCCCAGTTCCCGTACCGCCGCCCTCGCCGGCGGTGACGAAGACCATGTCCGCGCCTTTGAGCGCGTCCTCGATGTCTTGGGCGTGGTCCTCGGCGGCCTGCCGACCCTTGTCCGGGTCGGCCCCAGCCCCGAGCCCGCGGGTCAAGTCGCGACCGATGTCGAGCTTGACGTCGGCGTCGCTCATCAACAGGGCCTGGGCGTCGGTGTTCACCGCGATGAACTCCACGCCGCGCAGCCCAGCTTCGATCATGCGGTTGACCGCATTGACGCCGCCGCCGCCGACCCCCACAACCTTGATGATGGCCAGATAGTTTTGTGATGCAGAGACCACGATTCCGCCTCTTCCTTCCAGTGGGTGTGCGTGCGAAGTCTCAACCTCTAGTTCACAGAAGGGCTAATTGGAGACTGCGACCCCGCGGCGTTGTCGTCACGTTATGAGATGGCTCCAGCGCGAGTGGACAGTCTCGAAAAGGACACGCCAAATCCGCAGCAAAACTCTCATTCTCTGCAGGTGAGGCTCACCTTGAGATCAGCGGATCGCTGGATTATGTGGCGACGAGACATCGATGGCCGACGGTTTGCGCTTCAGCAAGGCCAGGACGATGTCAGCCTTGAGGGCAGAGTCGGCCCCGGTTCCCCAATTGACCTCCACGCCGTCATTCAGTGCTACCGTCACCGACGACTGGGATGTGCCATGCAGGCGCTCCACCCGGCCCCGCAGTGCAGCCGGCATAGCAGCGGCGATGGCGCCCAGTTCCCTCAGCACCGCAACATTGCTCGGGTCGACATCGGCCTCGAGCACCCCTGACGGCAGGCTCGGCTGCAATTCGAAAGCGACGCCGCGGGTGTCGATCAGGACGAATCCTTCGGGCTGCGGCACCCCGAGCATGGGCCGCCGCTCCAGGACGTCGACCCGGATGGTGTTGGGCCACCTGCGACTCACCTCGGCCGACTCGATCTGTGGCAAAGACGTGACTCGGCCGGCGATGGCGGCCAGGTCCTGTCGAGGCAGGGGCACCCCCAGTGGCACGGCAGCCGCGTGGCGGACCGATGACGCGGCGAGGCGATGTGCGCCCCTGACCTCTACCCGTTCGGCCGCTAGAACTGGCGAGAAGCCGACCAGCCAGCCGGCTCCGGCGAGTACGGCCAAAACGAGCACCAGAGCCAGCACAACCTTGCCTCGAAGACCCCGGGCTTGCGGTCCCCGTGGCATGGATGGGCGACCAGACGAACCCAGGCCACCAGAACCAACGGTGTTTCGCGACGCGGTGCTTCGGTAGCCGGCGGTGGTCGTCATCCAGCCGCTCCGGCTCTGCTGAACCGCTGCCGCTCGAGTTCAGCGACGATCTTCGGTGCCACCTTGGTCACATCGCCACAACCGACGGTAATCACCAGGTCGCCTGGGCGCGCGATCCTTGCCACAGTGGGCGCCGCCTCGTCCCACACCGGCTCGTAGGTCACTTCCGCCGTTCCCACCGCTACGGCATCCGCCACCATTCGCCCGTCGATGCCGGGGATCGGATCCTCTCGATCGCCGCACACGTCCATCACGATCGCCTGGTCGGCGCGCTCCAACGCGCCCGCCAGCTCGCGCCAGAAGTCGCGGGTGCGGGTGTACAGATGTGGCTGGAAACACACCACGACCCGGCCATCACCCACGCCCGTACGAGCCGCCGCCAGCGTGTTGGCGACCTCAGTCGGATGATGTGCATAGTCGTCGTAGACCCGAATGCCGTTGACTGTGCCCACCAATTGGAAGCGCCGATAGGTGCCGCGATACTTCGCCAACTGAACCCGAATCACCTCGTCCGGAACGCCCAGCCAGGCGCCGACGGCATAACTGGCCGCGGCGTTGCGGACGTTGTAATCACCGGGCACTGACAGCGTGACTGGTCCCCCTTCGTCGGCCGTGCGCAGCTCGAAGCTGGAGCCGGTCCCCACGAAGTCGGCACCGGAGAACCGAACGTCGGCAGCCTCGCTCTCGCCGAACGTGACGATCTCGATCGCGGTGTTGCCGTTCGCCGCCTCCGCTCGGACCCGCTGCGTCAGCGCGACAGCGCCGGGGTCGTCGGCACTGACCACGAGCAATCGCACGGCCTTGCCGGTGGCGAAGCGGAAGAAGCCATCCGCATAGTTCTCCGCGCTGCCCCAGTTGATCAAGTGATCCGGATCGACGTTGGTGACTACGGCGATCTCCGCCGGATACTGCAGAAACGAGCCGTCGCTCTCGTCCGCCTCGATCACCAACACGTTCCCACCACCGATATGGCCGCCTGACTTGGAGCCGGTGAGTGCCCCTCCGATGACGAAGGACGGATCTAGCCCCGCACCGGTGAGCACGGAGGCGATCATCGCCGTGGTGGTGGTCTTGCCGTGGGTGCCCGCGACAGCGATCCCTCTCCGGCCCAACATCAGCGATCCGAGGGCCGCGCTACGATGCAGCACGCGAAGGCCCCGCCGCTTGGCCTCGGCCAGTTCGGGATTGTCTTCTCGGATGGCGGACGATGCGACGACCGTACGGGCATCCCCCAGCTGTGCTGCGGCATGACCCACGTAAACCCTCGCACCGGCAGCCTCCAACGCCCGCAGATAGGGCGAGTCTTGCCGGTCGCTGCCGCTGACAGGGATGCCGAGTTGCAGGAATGCTGTGGCGATGCCGTTCATCCCCGACCCGCCGATCGCGATGAAGTGGACGGGCCCGAGGTCTGCCGGCTTCGGTAGCTCGATTGTCTCGACCAATCCCATCAGGTAGCGACCTCCAGCGCGTGTTCGGCAAGGACCCTCGCCGCATCGAGCTTGGCAACGCCACGCAGCGTCGCTGACATTCCAGCCAAGCGGGAACGGTCGCCGATGAGAGCCGGGACATGCGCGGCAATCCAGTTTGCCGTACAGCTGTCGTCGGGTAGCAGGATGCCGCCGCCCGCGTCGACGATCGCCCGTGCGTTGCGAGCCTGTTCTCCGTTTCCGTGCGGATACGGGACGAAGATCGCTGGCAGCCCGACCGCCGCTGTCTCCAGCACTGTGCTCGCGCCGGAGCGACCGAGCATCAGATCGGCTGCCGCGTAGGCCTGCTCCATCCGGTCCACGTAAGCCACGGGTGAATAGCGAGCACCCGTCGCGGGGTCGGCCGTGGCCGACGTCTGATCGTTGAGGTTCTTCGAACCGAGGACATGGAGCACCTGGACCCCGGCCGCCAGCAGGGACTCGCGCGCTCCCAGCACCGCACTGTTGATGCTCAGCGCGCCCTGAGATCCCCCGCTGACGAGCAGGACCGGCAGGTCAGGGCGCAGCTGGAATTGTTCTCGGCCGGCAGCACGCGCCGCGGCACGATCCAGTTCGGTGATGGCGCTGCGCAGCGGGAGCCCGATGCAGGTCGCATGTGGCAGCGGGGTGTCCGGAAAAGACGTGTAGACATGCCGGGTCAGGCGGGCAGCGAGCCGATTGGCCAGACCCGGCAGTGCGTTCTGCTCGTGCAGAATGATCGGGAGTGCAAGCCGCCGGGCGGCCAAGTAGACCGGCGCCGACACGTACCCCCCGAATCCGAGCACCGCGTGTGCGTCGGTCCTACGCAGCACGGCCACCGCCGCGGCGATGGCCCGCCACAACCGCGGTCCCACCAACGCCAGGTCCAGACTTGGCCGCCGGGGCACTGGTACGGGCGGGATGAGTTCCAGGGGCAGGCCGGCGGCCGGAATCACCCTGGTTTCCAGTCCGCGCGCCGTTCCGACCGCTGTCAGCCGGGCGTCGGTCCGGAGTCGGCGCAACTCGAGCGCCGTCGCGATCAGGGGTGAGGTATGGCCGGCCGTGCCGCCACCGGCCAGCACGATGGAGACATCCCGCGTGCCAGCGTCGGCTTCGTTGCTTGGCCGCATCAGCTGCGCGGCGTCCGGGTGCCCACAACAGTGGTCATCCTAGGCTGAGGTTTCGCCGACCGCCTCGCGAAAAGCTGGCGCGCCGCAGGCTCACGTCGCGCGCAGGACAGTAGGACTCCAACAGCCAGCAGATTGGCGACCAGGGCCGAGCCCCCGTAGGAGAGCAGCGGCAGCGGTACGCCGGCAATCGGCAGCATCCGCAGCACCACGGCGAGGTTGATCAGTGCCTGAAAGATGAACCACACGGTGACCCCGCCCGCCGCATACCGGGCGAAGTCGTCGTCGGAGCGGCTGGCCACGCGCAACCCGGCGTAACCCAGAACCAGGTACAAGGCGAGCACGATGAGGCTGCCGAACAGTCCCAGCTCCTCACCGATCACCGCGAAGACGAAGTCGGTGTGTGCCTCCGGCAGGCCGCCCCATTTCTGTCGGCTGGCACCCAGTCCGACACCCCACCAACCTCCGGACGCGATCGCGTACATGCCGGCGTTGGCCTGGTCGTTGGCTCCGTTCAGCTGGGCGGTCGGGTCGATGAAGGCGGCCAGTCGCCGCATGCGTACCGGGCTGGTGACGAATAGGGCGACGACGCCTGCCAATCCCGTGAGACCGAGGCCGGCCAGCACCCGCATCGGCGCCCCCACGATCCACAACACTCCCACGGTGATGGCCGCCAGCACCACGGCCGTTCCGGCATCACCCTGGAAGACGACAAGCAAGATCAACAGACCGCACACCGGAAGATAGGGCACCAGCAGATGCTTGGGCTGGTCGAGCAACTTTCGCTTGCGCGCGAGCAACTCCGCCCCCCATACGATCATGGCCAGCTTGGCGAACTCCGCGGGCTGGATCGAGAACGACGGCACACCGACGTCCAGCCAGTTGCGGTTGCCCTTCACCTCGATGCCCAGCGGAGTATAGGTCAAGATCAACAAGACGAGGGCCAGCGCGATGCCGAACCAGCTGATGACCCGCAATCTGGCGTGCGGGAGTTTCATGAGCAACAACGCACCGACAAGTCCGGCCGCGAGAAAGATTGCCTGACGCTTCACATAGAAGTAGGAGTCGTGGTGGCTGAGGTAGGCGCTCACGCTGGACGCGGACAGCACCATCAGCACCCCCAACGCCAGCAGGATCGCCGTGGCGCCCAGCACCAAGTGGTAGCTGGTCAGCGGCCGGTCGAGCAGAGCTCCGAGCCAAGCTGCCGCCGACTGCCGCGGTTCAGAGGCTGGCTTGCTCTCGCCCCATCCTCGAGGGGGGGTCAGCGTGGCCACCCGGGCTACTCCTTCGCTTCTCCGGTCCGGCCTTACGCACCGGATCGATGAACCAGATCCCGGACGGCCGCTGCGAAGGCGTCTCCCCGGGCGGCGTAGTCACGGTACATGTCCTTGCTGGCGCAGCCGGGCGCCAGCAGAACCACATCACCCACGCGAGCGAGCGACGCGGCAGCCTGCACGGCCTGCGCCATGGCTCTAGTGTCAGTGGACTCGATCCGAATCACCGGGACGTGGGGCGCGTGTCGGGTCAGCGCCTGGCCCACCACCTCGCGATCCACCCCGAGCAGTACTGCACCACGAAGCTTGCTGCCGTGGGTTTTGATCAACTCGTCGAAACTGGTGCCCTTGGCCTGGCCACCGGCGAGCCAGACGATGTGCTCGTCGAACGCCCGCAGTGCGGCGTCGGCCGCGTGCGGGTTAGTGGCCTTCGAGTCGTCGACCCAACGAACGCCCTCGTGGTCGGCGATCGTCTCGATCTTGTGGGCGCCCACCCGCACCCGGCGCAGGCCATCGCGGACCGCTGCGGCCGGTACCCCGAACGACCGCGCCAGTGCGGCGGCGGCCAGCGCGTTGGCGACGTTGTGCGGAACGGCGGGCGAGACGTCGGTGATCTTGGCCAGTTCAAGCGCGGAGTCCCGGCGTTGCTCCACGAAGGCGCGATCGACGAGCAGGTCATCCACGATGCCGAGCATCGAGATGTCGGGAATGCCGAGGGTGAAGCCGATGGCGCGGGCTCCTTCGACCACCTCCGCCTCCTCGACCAGCCGCACGGTGGCCGGCTCGGCCACGTTGTAGACGCAGCTGGCGTGGACGCCGCTGTAGATCTTGGCTTTGGCCGCTCGGTAGGCCGCGAAGCTGCCATGCCATTCCAGGTGATCGGGCTGGAGGTTCAGCACTGCTGCCGAGTGCAGCGACAGGGAGTTGGACCAGTGCAGTTGGTGGCTGGAGAGTTCGACCGCCAAGACGTCGTACCGCTCCGGGTCGAGAACGATCTCCATGATGGGCCGCCCGATGTTGCCGACGGCGGCGGTGCGCAGGCCTGCGGCCGTCAAGATCGACTCCAGCATCTGCGTTGTCGTCGTCTTGCCGTTGGTGCCGGTGATGCCCAGCCAGGGCACGACTTTGTGCGGCCGGCTCAGCCGCCAGGCCAGCTCGACCTCGCTCCAGATCGGCACACCCCGTTCGACAGAGGCGACCAGCAACGAGTGGTCAGGGTGCCACCCCGTCGTGATCAGCAGGTCGGCATTCGGTGGCAGCACGTCCGCCGCCCCAGATCCGAGCCTCACTGTGCCGCCGAGCATCTCCAGCACGGTCGCCTTATCGGCATTGGTGGCATCGTCGCGTTCATCCAGAACGGTGACCGTAGCTCCAGACTGGAGCAGCCCGTCGGCGGCTGCGAAGCCCGAGACACCGACGCCCGCCACCACGACGTGGGCATCCTGCCAGGGGGACTCTCCGTCCGCCTCGGGCATCCAGGACAATCGCGTCATACGCCCACCTCGGCCGGCGCCTCAGGTTCGGGGCCGGCTGTCCTCATGCGCCGGCCACCCATTCGGCATAGAAGATGCCCAGTCCGCCGGCAACAAAGAGTCCGGCGATGATCCAAAATCTCATCACGATGGTCACCTGAGCCCAGTTGAGCAGCTCGAAGTGGTGGTGGATGGGTGACATCTTGAACAACCGGCGGCCCTTCGTGATCTTGAAAAAACCGACCTGCAAGATGACCGACATCACCTCGATCACCAGCAGGCCACCGAGAATGATCAACAGCAGTTCGGTACGAGTGAAGATCGCCATTCCCGCGAGGGCGCCGCCGAGCGACAGGGATCCCGTGTCGCCCATGAAGATCTTGGCCGGCTCCGCATTCCACCACAGAAAGCCGAAACAGGCGCCCGCCAGCGCGATCGCGACCACCGCGAGGTCGTACGGGTCCCGCACCTCATAGCATTTGGGCCCGGCCGACGCTGTGTACGCGCATGACTGGTTGTACTGCCAGATGTTGACCAGCGTGTACGCACCGAAGATCATGACGCAAGCACCGGACGCCAGGCCGTCAAGGCCGTCGGTCAGATTGACCCCGTTGCTCGCGGCGGCGATCAACAGCAGCACCCAGAGCACCACGAGGATGATCGGCAATTCATCAAGCCATTCGATGTCACGCAGGAAAGACACGGCGGGTGAGGCCGGAGTGATCCCCCGCTCATCGGGAAACTGCAGCGACAGCAAGGCGAAGGTCACCGCCACCAGCGACTGGCCAGCGATCTTGGCCTTGCTTCGCAGGCCGAGCGAGCGCTGCTTGCTGATCTTGATGAAATCGTCGAGAAACCCGACCACACCCAAGCCGGTGAACAAGAACAAGATGAGCAACGCCGAAGCCGAGGGCTCGGTCCAGGTGATCAAGTGGCTCGCCAAGTAGGCCAGGAGCACCGACGAGATGATCACCAGACCACCCATAGTCGGCGTACCCCGCTTGGTGTGGTGAGACGTCGGCCCGTCGTCGCGGATCAGCTGGCCATAGCCCTTCCTGACCAGCACGCGAATCGCCAACCGGGTGCCCAGCAGCGTGCCGAGCAGGGCGATGGTCCCCGCCAGAACGATGGTTTTCAACGGCGGGACTCCCGCGGCGGACTGGTGGCCGGCAGATCCTGGCGCAGGATCTCCTCGGCCACGGTGTCCAAGGCTAGGCCACGGGACGCTTTGACCAGCACAACGTCGGCGGGCGCGAGACCGCCGAGCACCCGTTGGGTGGCCTCCAGCTTGCTGCTCGCGATCACCGCCCTTTCGGCCGGCAGACCGGCGTCGATCGCTGCTTGGACGACATCCTCTGCATGGCGGCCGACCGCGATCAGCCAGGAAACGCCATGCCGGGCCACGGAGGCGCCCAGATTCGCATGCTCCACCGAAGACATTGCGCCGAGCTCGAGCATGTCACCCAGCACGGCCCAGGTGTGTCCGCCCGGGCGGGCTCGACCCAGCTCGCCAAGGGCCTCGATCGCCGCGCGCATCGAGTCGGGATTGGCGTTGTAGGCATCATTGATCACCAGCACGCCGTCCGGCCGGGACTGCAGCTCCATCCGCCAGCGTGACCGCGGCCGGATGTTGGGCAACGCGGAGGCGATCCCGTCCAGGGACACCCCGACCGCCATGGCCCCGGCGGCGGCAGCCACCGCATTCGCCACCTGATGGCGGCCGGAGAGCGAAAGCTGAACATCGGCCTGACCGTACGGTTCTCCCGGCGGGCAGGCGTGCAGGGTGAAGCGAAAGCGGCCCAACGGATCGCTGACAAGACCAGATGCCCAGACAGCGGCATCCCACTCCGGCTGCCGGTCGATGCCGACCGCCACCACCACGCCCGCGGTCCGCGAGCGCATCGCCCAGACCAGCGGGTCGTCAGCGTTGAGCACCGCTACACCGGAGTCGGGAAGAGCCTCCACCAGCTCACCCTTGGCCTGCGCGATGGCTGGCCGGCCACCGAACTCCCCGACATGGGCCACGCCGACATTGAGCACGAGAGCGACATCGGGCGGAGCGATGCGGCACAGGTAGGCAATGTGGCCGATACCCCGAGCACCCATCTCCGCGACCAGGAAGCGCGTCGTCGGCTCGATCCGTGCCACCGTCAGCGGGACGCCGAGCTCATTGTTGAGATTTCCGATCGGCGACACCGTAGGCCCGGTGGGCTCCAGAAGCTGCGCGAGCACATCTTTGGTGGAGGTCTTGCCCGAAGAGCCGGTAATCGCGAGCACGCGCAGGCCTTGGGCGTGTCCGGCAACCACCTGGTCCCGGGCCAGGGCGCCCAGCGCGGTCAATGGATCCGGCACCACCAGGCTCAATCCGGGGTCGACCGGCCGAGAAACCAGCACCGCGCTGGCACCGTCGGCTCGAGCCCGGGCTACGAAGTCATGGCCGTCGGCGCGCTCCCCTCGCAAGGCTACGAACAGAGCACCCGGCGTAACGGCCCGGGAGTCCGCGACCAGTGAGGTGATGGCGACGCTGGCATCCCCAGTACCCACCGGAGCGACACCAAGTACGTGCGCGGCGTGCTCCACCGAAACCGGAATCATCGGGCTCCGCGAGCGCGGTAGTCAGCCCACTCCTCGGCCACGACCGCCGCGTCGTCGAACGGGAGCACCTGACCGCTGATCTCCTGGCCCGTTTCGTGACCCTTTCCCAGGAGCGCGATGGCGTCCGCCGGCTCGGCGAGTTCCAGGGCGTGCCGAATCGCCGCACGCCGGTCGCCACCGTCGATCACCTCGACGTCGCGGTGGCCAGCCCGCCGAGCAGCCTCGGCTCCGGCCATGACCTCCGCTCGGATCGCCGCTGGGTCTTCATTTCGTGGGTTGTCGTCGGTGATGATCACGACGTCGGCGGCCCGAGCGGCGGCTGCACCCATCGGCCGGCGTTTGTCGGGATCGCGATCGCCGCCGCAGCCCAGAACGGCGATCCGTCGGCTGGCCGAAAGGGCGCCGAGTGCCGCCTCCACCGCCTGCGGTGTATGCGCGAAGTCGACATAGACCCGGGGAGCGCCCGAGCCGAGGTCGACCCGTTGCATCCGGCCGGGCACCCGAGCATCGGCCAGACCCGTCATGGCTTGGTCGAGATCCACGCCAGCGGCTTCCAGCATGGCCACAGCGGTGAGCGCATTGCGTACGTTGAACTCACCGGGCAGGCTCAGCACGAATTGCACCTCGCGCTCCGCCAGGCGAGCGGCCACCCGCTGCCTTCCGTCTTGCTGGGTCTCGACCACAGCGAGCGAGCAGTCAGCTGCCCGATCGTCACGGCTGATCGTGGTCAGCCGCACGTCACCACCGCGACGAACGCGGTTCGCGATGTCATGGCCGCGCGGGTCGTCGACATTGACGACGGCATGCCTCGTCCGGCCGGGGGTGAACAATGACGCCTTGGCCTCGAAGTAGGACTTCTCGTCGGCATGGAAATCAAGATGGTCACGGCCGAAGTTGGTGAAGGCGGCGACGTCGAACCGGATAGCTTCGACCCGGCCGAGGACCAGGGCATGCGACGAGACCTCCATTGCGACGGAGTCGGCGCCGGCTTCGCGCAGATAGCCAAGCAAGGCCTGCAGCTCCGGGGATTCCGGCGTGGTCACTGTGTTCCGGACCGCGGCCAATGGCCGGCCGTTCAGGAGGTAGCCAACCGTTCCCACAACGCCGGTCCGGTGGCCGGCAGCACGGAGCGCCGCATCGAGCAGGAACGTGGTCGTCGTCTTGCCGTTGGTTCCGGTCACCGCGAACATTCTCAGTGCATCGGCAGGACAGCCGTAGATCCGCGCCGCCAGGCCAGCCATCTCCTGCCTGGGATCACTGGCAAGATGCACCGGGACATCGGCGTTGCTGATGAGCTGACGGCCCGCCTCGTCAGTCAGTACCGCCACGGCACCGGCGGCCCGAGCCTCCGACACGAACGAGGCTCCATGCCGGGCAGCGCCGGGCAGCGCAACGTAGAGATCCCCTGGCTCGACCAGCCGGGAGTCAGCCGTGATGCCGCCGACGTGAACCGCGGAGCCGGTGCCGATCAGTTCAGCGAGCGGAACACGCGGGCGCGACCGCGGGCGCAGCGCCGACGGGCCCGAATTCGACACCTGATCTTTCGACACGACCCCGACGCTATCTGCTTACCACTCGGTGGGCTTGGGCTTGTGGTCCTTCGCATTCGGGACGACCGAGTAGCGCGGCAACGCGAACTCCATGATGTCGCGATAGGCCGGGGCAGCCACTCCGGAGCCGGTGTCACCGTTACGTGGGTTACTCACCACCACGTAGGTCAAGAGCTGCGGATCATCGAGTGGAGCGAATCCGAGGAACGACGTGACGTAACCGCGGTAACACCGGCACGTGGGGTCGGCACGCTGCGCCGTACCCGTTTTTCCGCCACTTCGGTAGGCGGCCAGCTTGAGACTGCGCTGACCGGTCTTGCTGTCGATCACCGCCTCCATCAGATCGCGCAAGTCAGCCGATGCCGACTCAGAGATGATTCGGCGCGGCTCGCGCTTGTTGAGCGACACTGCCCTACCAGAACCGTCCGTCCCACTCTTCAGAACGGTTGGGGGGTTGTAGATGCCGTGATTCACCAATCCTGCGACCGCGGCAGCCTCCTGAATCCCCGTTACCGCGAGCGCTTGGCCGAACGCGATCTGATCGCGCTGGACGTCGGACATGTCAGCCCCGGGCAGGATGCCGGCGGACTCCCCCGGAAGCTCGATGCCGGTCCTCGAGCCGAGACCGAACCGGGTGAGGTAGTCGGCGAAGACGTGCTTGTCGAGTTGCCGGGTGAGCAGCGCCGTCCCGATGTTGGAGGAATCGGCGATGACCCCTCGCATCAGGTAGTGCAGCTCGCCATGGTCGAAGTGGTCCCCGATCCTCAATGGTCCGGATCTGAGCCGCGACGGAATCGTCACCCGGGTCTCCGGGTTTGCGATCCCGGAATCCAGCAAGGCGGCGGACGTCAGCACCTTCTGCACGCTGCCCGGCTCGTAGGGAGCCGCGACGGCTCGGTTGCCGCGATCCTCGCGCGCCGAAGTGCCCGGATTCGCCGGATCAACGATCGGCGCGTTGGCCATCGCCAAGACCTCGCCCGTCTTCACGTTCAGCGTGATGGCGAAACCCCAATCGGCATTCTTTCGTCGTACTTGTTTGGCCAGGCGCCGCTCAGCCACCCACTGCAGCTCCGAGTCGATGGTCAGCTGCAGATCCACTCCGTCTTGAGCAGGCACCACAGTGCTGCTGCCGAGCGGAATTCTGCTGCCATTCGGGGCGACCTCGTAACTTTCCTTTCCTTCCACGCCAGCAAGTTCCCGGTTCATGGAGAGCTCGATGCCTGATTGGCCCTTACCGTTGGCGCCAACGAAGCCGATGACGGATGATCCGACGCTTCCACCGGGGTACGTACGGATCGGATCGGGTTCACGAAAGACGCCGTAGATGCGCCTCTGGGAGAGTGCGGCGGCGACCCTGGTGTAGGTCTGCGATGGCACCTTCTTCTTGAGGTAGACGAAGTGGGTGTCGGGCTTTGTCAACAGCGCGATCAGCTCCGGCTGCGTCATCTGGAGAGGTCCGGTGAGGATGCCGGCAATCTCCGGTGCTCGGGCGCTGGTCAGGGTCGGGTCGGCGGTCACAGCCACGGCCGGTTGGGTGGCGGCGAGCACCACTCCGTTGCGATCGACTACCTGGCCGCGCGATGGCAGTAGAGGAAGCTTGGTAGTCAGCTGGTCTGCGGTCAGCGCGGCGTATGCGGATGAATCGAAGCCCTGCAGCTGTAACAGTCGCCCGGCACACAATGACAAGGAAATCGCCAGCACGAGGAGGATTGCATGCAACCGCCTGGGACCGCTGGCCAGCGGGATGCGCAAGGCTCGCTTGCGCTTCGACGGCCGGCGGATCACTGCACCGCGTGGAACAGACCTCGGGCGCACGCCCGCTCCGGCCGGCGGGGGGCCTTGCCGCGGACCCCTCATCTCAGGGGGTTCCCTGATTGTCCGAATCCGACTGGGTCTCCTGTCGCTTCTTGGCCGCCTCTGCTTCGGCAGCCGCTCGCTTCTTCGCCTCCGCGGCAGCCCGCTGTGCGGCCAGCTCGGCGGGCGTGCGCACGATCAGGTCTGGCGCCTCGACCCCGCTGACCTTCTTGGGCTTGCCCACCACCTTCCCGCTCGGTATCACGAGGAACGCAGGGCGGGCGTTCGGCCGCATGCCGAGCGCTGAGGCCTGGCGGGCCAGTTCCGCCGGCGCACTAAGTTGATCAATCTGCACCTGAAGGGCCGCCTGATCGTAGGCGAGCGACGTGGCCTGCCGGTTGAGGGTACGGAGTTGGAACGCTTGGTTCTGCAATGTGGTGTTGAGCATCAGCAGTCCCGCCATGCCGAGTCCGAAGAAGGCGATCAACACAAGAACGAAGGGAAGGCGAGCGAGCCTGCTCGGCAGGCGAGGTACCGCCCCGAGCCATCGTCCCTCGGCCGCATCCATATCTGCAGCGCTGGATCCCAACGGTGCCCACAGCGCACTCACCCGGCAGCTCCTCGTCGTTCCGGTTCCGCGATCCGTACGGCCGCTCGCAACCGCGCCGATGCGGCCCGAGGATTGACCGCCACTTCCGCCGCAGAAGGTCGAGCGGCTCCCTTGATCAGCAGCTTCAGCTGCGGGCGGAGTTCGACGGGGACGACCGGCAGGTCGCGCGGAGCCTGATCGCTGGCGGCGGCGTTGAGCACCTGTTTGACCAGCCGGTCCTCCAAGGAGTGATAGGCCAACACCGCGATCCGGCCACCGAGCGACAGGGCTGCTACGGCGCGTGGCAGCGTCGATTCGAGGGACCCGAGCTCGCCGTTGACCTCGATGCGCAGTGCCTGGAAGGTGCGCTTCGCCGGATGTCCGCCGCGACGGGTGGCCATCGGGATGGCACCGTCGATCAGTTCCACCAATCTGGCAGAGCTGTCGAAGGGTGCGTCCGCCCTCGCCGCGACGATGCGGTCGGCGATGCGGCTCGCGAAGCGCTCCTCTCCGTAGCGGCGGAGCATCGAGGCCAGCTCGGCCGCAGTGTAGGTATTGAGGATGTCGGCGGCGGTCTTGCCGGTAGGGCTCATGCGCATGTCCAGCGGTGCATCGACCGCGTACGCAAAGCCCCGCCGAGGATCGTCGATCTGGAGCGAGGAAAGCCCCAGATCAAGGAGAATGCCCTGGACTGCAGGCAGGCCAAGCTCGTCGAGCACGTCCGGCAGCTGGTCGTAGACCGCCTCGATCAGCGTGATGCGCTCGGCAAATGGTGCTAACCGACGACGGGCCACGGCGAGCGCCTGCGGATCACGATCGAGGCCAATCAGCGACGCCTGTGGACAAGCGCGTAGTAGCGCCTCCGCATGACCGCCGAGGCCGAGCGTGCAGTCCACCAAGACGCAATGACCGCCGGAATCCGGCGCCTGGAGCGCCGGCGACAAGAGGGCCACCACCTCCGAGAGCATCACAGGAACGTGCGCGGGCTGCGGGTTCATGCCAGCCATCCCAGAAGGACCCAGAGGACACCCGTCAGCACGAGGGATCCGACGAGCGACAGCGATGCGGCACAGATGCTGTCGCGAGCTTCGTGGCGGATGCGCCTTACCGACGCCGATCCGGGATGCACCGACATCGGCGGGCGCGGCACTTCCAGCGCCATTCGACCCACCCACTTTCCATCCTCCCCGCTCGCGGCCGGGGTGGCTCGTGTACTGAGGTTTCAACCCGAGATCCGCGGGGAGTCCTACCTGGCGCCGGGGAAGGTGCGTCAGGGAGTTCGAACCTGCGGGTTGAAGCCTCAGGACACGAGTCCTCGTACGGTGTGCTGCTTCGGGCGCTCCGTCACATGATCGGAGCAGCCGTCTCGTCCAGTTCAGCGAAAGCTGACTCCTTCGCTGCGGAGTAGTCCTCCCACGCCCGCGCGTCCCAGATCTCCACTCGGTCGAGGGCCCCCACGACGACACATTCCTTGTCCAGGCCGGCGTACGTCCGCAGGTGAGGCGGGATGGTGATGCGGCCCTGCTTGTCCGGAGTGTCGTCCGAGGCGCCCGACGCGAGCATGCGTTGGTAGTCACGGGACTTCTGGTCGGATGGGGCGCCTCGTGCCGCCGAAGCCATCTCGACGAACGTGTCCAACGGCCAGATCGCCAGGCATCTCTCCTGAAATCGCGTGATCACCAAACCGCCCGCCAGCTCCTCTCGAAACTTCGCCGGAAGAAACAGTCGGCCTTTTTCGTCGAGCTTCGGAGTGTGGGTGCCGAGAAAGTACATCGGCGGCCCCTCCTTGCTCTCCGATCAGGCCCATGCCTCCACTTCGCGCCACTCTACTCCACTTTCCACCACCAGCCACCATCTTGGCTCAGAATGGCCACAGCCGGCGTGTTGGGAAGGTGAAGAACCCGTCCAGCCGACCACGTAGGGTGAGAACGTCTCTTACACGGAGGTCTGGTGAGCCTGAGTTACGACAAGATCGAGGCCCGCACGGTCGAGGCGCACGCATCCGCCTATTCCCTGGGTGATGTTGTGGCGGTGGTGGGCAAGGTCCGGCACGCCATCGAAAGCGTGATCGAGGGCAAGCGCAGCTCCATCGACCTCGCACTGGTCGTCTTGCTCGCCGAGGGACACCTGCTGGTGGAAGACGTTCCAGGGGTCGGCAAGACGATGCTCGCCAAGGCGCTTGGCCGTTCGATTGCCTGCTCGGTCCGCCGGCTGCAGTTCACTCCAGACTTGTTGCCGTCGGACATCACGGGCGTGTCGGTGTTCAACCAGGAGACTCGCGACTTCGAGTTCAAGCCCGGTGGCATCTTCGCCAACATCGTGGTCGGCGACGAAATCAATCGTGCCTCACCCAAGACTCAGTCAGCGCTGCTGGAGTCAATGGAAGAGCGCCAGGTCAGCGTCGATGGCACGACGTACGTCCTGGAGACGCCATTCATGGTGGTCGCCACCCAGAACCCGATCGAGATGGAGGGCACCTACCCGCTGCCGGAAGCCCAACGCGATCGTTTCATGGCACGGATCCAGATGGGCTACCCGACACCGAGCGCCGAACTCGACATGCTGGACTCGCACGGCACGTCGGATCCGTTAGTCGACCTGCGACCAGTCACCGACGGCCAGACCATTCGCGGCCTGATCGACGCGGTGAAGACGGTCTATCTCAGTCCGGCGGTCAAGCACTACATCGTGCAGGTGGTCAACGCCACCCGCAATTCGCGCGACCTGAGGCTGGGTGCCTCGCCCCGCGCCACCTTGCAGCTGCTTCGGGCCAGCCGCGCCTTCGCTGCTCTCTCCGGTCGCGACTACGTCAGTCCGGATGATGTCGCGTCACTCGCGGTATCGGTGCTGGCCCACCGGGTGCTGCCGTCGACCGACGCCCAGCTCGCACGTCACACCGTGAACGACATCATCGCCCAAGCAGTCGCCTCGGTACACATACCTGACCGGAGATAACAGCCATGCGACGGACCTGGCGGCTGCTGACACCTCGTGGCCGTTTTTTCATCCTCGGCGGTTCAGCCGTCGTCGTAGGGTCGATGGTCGCCGGCCAACGTGACGTGATGCGGATCGGGTTGCTGCTCCTTGTCCTTCCGGTGATCGCAGCGGTTCTCGTCGCGCGGGCTCGCCTTCGGATGTCCTGCGAGCGATCTGTCGAACCGGCCCAAGTGCCACTTGGCTCACCGATGCGCGGCAAGATCAGCCTGGGCCAGGACGGCCGCCTGCCCGCCGGCATCTTGCTCCTCGAGGACACGGTGCCGCGGGAACTGGGCAGTCGACCACGCTTCCTGGTGGACAAGGCGGATCTGAGTTGGCGCCGCATCGTGGAGTATCCACTGCTTGGACGGGTGCGGGGGCGATTCTCGACCGGCCCGCTGCGGGTGCGTACGACCGATCCATTCGGACTGGTCCAGCTGGACCGTCAGTTCGCGGCCACGACGCAGGTGATGGTAACCCCACGAGTTGTGCCCTTGTCTGCTCTTCGGACGACCGGCGGTGCAGGCAGCACCGGTGAGGCCCGGCCGCACCGGGTCGGCGTCGTCGGGACCGACGATGCCCTTGTCCGGGAGTACCGGCAGGGGGATGACGTTCGACGAATCCACTGGCGCTCCACGGCACGTTGGGGCGATCTGATGGTGCGTCGAGAGGAGCAAGCCTGGGATCCCAGCGCCAGCATCGTGTTGGACTCGCGGATGTCGTCGCACGGGGGCCGGGGCATGAACAACTCGATCGAATGGGCGATCTCCGCGGCAGCCTCCATCGCCCTGCACTTCCTCGACGACGGCTTCAGTGTCGAGATCTACGAAGCCGACGGGCCATTGCGGATCACCGGCAGCATGGGGCAGCACAGCTCTGGGTCACCCGAGCTCGTGATGAGCCGGCTCACCGACCTTCAAGCACGTCGGACAACAACCCTGCACTATGCCGTGGAGTCCGCCGCCTCCGACCGAGCTGGGCAGTTGGTGATCGCCATCCTGGGCCGGATGAACGCCGATGACGCCAACGCCTTGCTTCGCGGGCGACGGAGCCGGGCCCAGGGGCTGGCACTGGTGCTGGACGTCGATAGCTTCGCCGACCAGCCTGCCGGTGCCCAGGTTCGAGCACAGCATGAGCTGGGGATGTCGATCCTGCAGGACAACCAGTGGCGAGTGACTGAGGTGAGGCGTGGCACGGGAGTGGCCGAGGCCTGGTCGCTCCTCGACCAGATGGGGTCGGCCGCCTGATGCAACCTTCGGATCGGATGGGCATCGCTGTCACCTTTTCGGTGCTGCTCGCGACCTTTCCAGTCAGCCCACTGACCACCGACAGCAGCTTCCTCGGTCTCAGTTGGCTGCTGATCCTGATTCTGGGCGGCTCGACCGTCGCCATGCGGCGGGCCCGACTGGCCAATGGCACCGTGCTCGGCGTCCAGCTCCTGATCTTGGTGGTGGCCAGCCTCGCCCTAAGCACCACGATGCCGGGACGCGGCGAGCCCTGGTACACGCATATCGGCATGCTCTGGCAGGCCGGGGTCGAGCACATGCGAACCCAGGCCTCGCCGATGGCGCCCAACGACGGGGTGAAGTTCATCTTCGTCACAGTGATCGGCCTGATCATGATCATGACCGACCTGCTGGTGTCCGGTATCGGACGTCCGGTCTGGGGAATCGCTCCGCCGGCCACTCTCTTCCTGGTTCCGGCGATGGGACTGCGTAGCGACACCGGTGCAGGTAGCTTCTTGTGCATTGCCCTGGGCTATTTGGCGATCTTGGTCGCTGAAGGGCTGAACTCGACCGCCCGCTGGTCCCGCGGACTGACCCGCGACTCGGCCGAGGGTTTCGGGACGGCGACGCCCGTGGTGTGGCGTGCCGCCGGCTACCTGGGGATCTCGTCGCTGGTCGCCGTGCTGTTCCTTGGGGTAGCACTGCCTACGCTCACCCTGCCCGGCTTCGGCACCGGTTATGGGCCAGGCGGCAACGGACCCCTTCAGCTCACCGATCCCACGCTCGATCTGCGCCGGAACCTCAACCAGCCGAACGACCGGGAGGTGATCGAATACCAGTCCGACGCTCCCGGTGGTGTCTACCTCCGCCTCGCATCACTACCCCAATTCAATGAGGCCGGATGGAGCAGCGTACAGATCCGCCTGGACACCGGCTCCACCTTGCCGGCGATCCCCGGTGCCCTTGGTGAGCCGGGCACAGCCCGGAGCACGACTATTCAAGTTCTGGAGTTCCGATCCCAATATCTGCCGATGCCGTACGCGCCTCGCAGCTTCGATGCGCCAGGCGACTGGCGCTTCGACGCGAACTCGTTGATTGTCGTCAATGGCAACGACCGCGCCGAGGCACTGCGCAATATGACCTATTCGGTGGAGAGCGTCGACATCGCCCCCGATGTGGAGCAATTGGATGAGGCGTCGGCCGGAACGCCACCGGACGCTGCGATCACCGCCGCCGTGCCGCGGGACCTTCCGAAATCACTGAGCACGCTCACCGACGAGGTGACCAAGGGTGCCAAAACGTCGACGCAGAAAGCGGCGGCCATCCAGGGCTTCCTGCGGAGCAGCCGATTCACCTACAGCACCGAGCCGCAGCCGGGCAGCGGTTACGAGGCGCTGGAGAGGTTCCTGCTGGAGGACCGGAAAGGTTACTGCGAACAGTTCGCTGCCTCGATGGCGTTGATGGCTCGTATTGCCGGCATCCCGTCTCGGGTTTCCGTCGGGTTCTTGCCCGGACGCCAGAACGGGGACCGCTGGGAGGTGTCCATCCGGGACATGCACGCCTGGCCGGAGCTGTACTTCTCCGGCTACGGCTGGGTGCGCTTCGAGCCAACTCCTGGCAGTATCACGGGGTCGGCCCCGCCCTGGACAGTGGCGAACAGCGGTGGTGGCGGTGCGGATCCGAGTAGCGATCCCAGCAGCGAGGCGAGCACCGATATCCCGAGTGAATCGGCGTCGAGTTCGGCCGCACCGAGCCTCGAGCCCACGACGACGACCGGCTCAGCGGGATTCTGGACTTTCGGCAGGTCCGCATTGGCTGCAGGAGTGGCTGTCGTGGTCTTGTTGATCTTGGCCGCTCCGGCAACGATCCGAGTGCGGCGGCGTACGGCGCGGTTGTCGCCGGAGGCGCCGGCGGAGGAGCAGGTCGAGTCGGCATGGGCCGAGATCAGAGATACGGTGGTCGATTACGGCGGACTGTGGCCCGACGGGTCACCGCGGGCGATCGGCAGAGAGGTCGGTGCCCAACTCGATCAGCCTGAGTCCTCCGAGATGACTGCTGTCGCCACCTTGGTCGAGCGCAGCCGGTATGCCCGCGCTTTCACCGACGAGGAAGCCGCTCGCGACCTTCCGCAAGTTACTGAGAATATTCGTAAGGCGATCGCGGCGCCGCAGAAACTGCGCCGAAAGGCGCTCGCGAACCTTTTGCCCAAGTCGATCTTTCGCCGAACCCGGAAAGACTAAAAGCCTGACTCGTCGCGACGGCGACGCCAGCGCTCCTCCATCTTGTCCATGAAACCCTGGCCGTCCGGCCTCGAGCCCTGGGGCATCTTGGCCCGGTCGCTGCCACGACCCGGATCAGGGCCACTGCCAACATGCTGCCAGGAGTAGATCGCTGTCACAGCAGCGATAACCATGATCACGAAGCCAAGAACGCTCAAGAAAAGTTGGGTGGAGATACCCACGATAAGCAGGGCCAAGCCGATGAAAAAAGCGACTCCAGCGAGTGCGGCACGACGGCGGTGAACTCGCCGAGCACCGGTGCCACGCAGCGTGTTGACGAGCTTAGGGTCTTCTGCTGCCAGCGCAGCTTCCATCTGCTCGAGAAGCCGCTGCTCCTCGTCTGAGAGGGCCATCGGCCACCTCCCACCGGTTCTCGTCGTGCGCGTGTGGACATGATACGCGCCTTCCATGTCGCGGGGCTGGCGATCTGATAGAGATCGAACCCTAGGTCGGTGGATGGCGCGTCACGCCGCTCGTGCTGAATGGGCGAAATCGGTTTAAGTCTAGGTTGCCGAGCCGCGTAGAGGAACCCGCGATGGTCCGAAACTGCGCGGACAACCCATGGAACGTTACCCGCGAAGCGATCCGATGTGCCCGAAGGCCGCTGGTCCCCGACGCGTTAAGATCGCCCGCTGAACGGCAGCGGGCCCGAACTTTCCGACGGCGGCATCGACTGCCCGTTCGGCCTCACGCCAGCCGAACTCCGGGTCAGTCAGTTGTGGCTGCCGGTAGGCCTGGGCTGCGGCGACCAGGCCCTCGACCCGTACGCCGACCCGCCGTATGCGGGCTCTGTCCAGCCGGAGCCTCTCATAGAGGGTCAGTGCCTGAGCGTAGATCTCGTCCGTCACGTCGGTTGGTGTCGCCGTCGTGATCGAGCGGGTCAGCTCGGAGAAATTGGCGAAGCGCACCGAGATCGTCACGGTCCGCCCGAGCACGCGTTGCTTGCGCATACGGGACGCGGTACGAGCGGCCATCCGTAGGAGCTCGCGACGTACGACAGCGGGATCATCTGTATCACGGCCCAATGTCTCCTGTGATCCCACGCTGCGCTCGGGCACGCGCGAGGTGACCGGCCGTCCGTCGCGACCCCAAGCCAGTTCCTGCAGCATGCCGCCCCAGTGTGGTCCGAAGCCTCGACGCAAAGCCGGTCGAGGCATTCGGGCCAGCTCGCCTACCCGGAAAATGCCCAGCCGGTGCAGTCTCTCGGTAGTGGCTGGACCGACACCCCACATCGCCTCGACGGGCAACGGATGCAAGAAGTCGGCCACCCGATCCGGCGGCACCTCGATCAACCCATCGGGCTTGGCTTGCCGGGAGCCCACCTTGGCGACAAACTTCGAGGGGCCGATACCAACCGAGCAGGTGATGTGCTGCTCGTCGGCTACTACGGCGCGAACGTATTCACCGATCGCCGTCGGCGAGCCGAACATCCGAATGGACCCGGTGATGTCCAAGAATGCCTCGTCGATGGACGCCGACTCGACGACCGAGGTGACGGAACTGAAGACCGCGGCAATGGCTTGGGAGACGGCGGTATAGCTGTCGAAGTCCGGATCGACGAACGTTGCCCAGGGAGCGAGTTGGCGAGCTTGGGCGGACGCCATGCCGGACCGTACGCCGCAGGCTCTCGCCTCGTAGCTCGCCGACAGCACGACGCCACGGGGGAAACCGCCGACGATCACTGCGGTCCCCCGTAGTTCGGGCCGTCGGCGAAGCTCGACGGAGGCGTAAAAGGCATCCATGTCGACGTGCATGATGACCCGTCTTGCCATGAACCCTCCTGCCATGTGCCCACATATCGAACCTATGTTCGACAGCGTATCGCCCAGAGCGCTCTAGAGCGAGCGCGAAGTGCACGCGAAGACGTGCACCTGGGGGGCTATGGCTCGAAAGGCCGGGTCCTGACTGACCTCGGACTCCAACGCCGTGAGTTCGCTGTAAGCCGCTGGGTCACTGTCCAAGACGGATTCGGGCACATGATCGGCGATGGCACCTATACCGTGGCTGGCCAGCACCGTGAAACCAGCGCCATGCACGAGGTCGATCAGCTGATCATGATCGAATCGATCGGGGTCGGTGAACGTTCGACGAGCCTGACTGATGTGGCCGGCGAGCGCCTGGGTGAGCACGGCGGCATGGCGTTGAGAGACGAGCAAGCTCAATACCCCGCCTGGTCGCAACACCCGAGCCATGGCCGCCAGCGCGTCGGGTGCCGAGTCGACGACCTCCAGTACCCGATGACAAACCACGACGTCCACAGCGTGATCGCCCACCAGCCGGACCAGATCCCCGGCATCTCCTTGTACGCCACTCACCCGGCCGCGCAGACCGGCGTCGGCCGTGCGGCGGTCAAGCGACGCCAAAGCGTCTGGGCTCGGGTCGATGACGGTGACCGCATGACCGTGACTGGCCAGTGCGGCTGCCAGGCCACCTGTCCCACCGCCGAGATCGACGATGTCCAGCGCCCGAAGGACGCCCGGGAGGAGCTGGCCAATTTGGGAGTCAAGGAGCTGGAGCAGAAAGCCTTGCGACACTGAGCGACGGCGTCGCAGCTCAGTCATCTGGTCCCCTTGGTCGGATCAACGCGCCTCGGATCGAAAGCCTAGCTTTGGTGCCAGCGCAGGTGTCGGCAGCCGCCGAGTCGCTACCGAGTCCTTGGCCCGCGCAGCCGTACGCTCAAGTGGGTCGGCAGCCTGGCCGATTGTCGCCGGGGCCGGATGGGGAAATCGCGAAGCGGACTGGGGTGGCGTGAGGGCACGAGGAATCGCTCAGGCGGCGGCGCTGGTCACCGGGCTGACCGCGGGATCAGCGATTCTTGGCTTCCTGCGTGATGTCGTGATCGCCGGCGTCTTCGGTGCCGGTGCGAATCTGGACGCCTACCTCGTTGCTCAGGGATTGATGAATCTTGTGCTGGCGCTGATTGCCGGCGCAATGGCCAAGGCCACCGTCCCGGTCCTTGCCGCGCAGACCGCCGGGGCAGCCGGCGACTCGAGCAAGGCAAGCCACACGCTCTCGGTGGTGTTGACCGTGACGCTTCTCATCCTTGGGCTCGGGTCGTTGATCATGGCGCTAGCCGCGGATCTGGTCGTCACGGTGCTGGCACCAGGATTTGAGGGCTCGCAGGCGGACCTTGCTGCATTCCTGGCCCGGATCGTGCTCATGGCGACGGTGTTGATCGCCGGCACCAACCTGCTTGCGGCTGCGGCCGAGGCACATCGCCGGTTCTTCTGGTCCGGCGTACAGGGTATTCCGTTCAACCTGATCATGATCGGTTCGGCGGTCTGGCTCGGCCCAAGGTACGGAGTCACCGCTCTGGCCGTCGGGTTCGTCGCTGGATCCGCAGCCAGACTGGCGTGCCAACTGGTTCCGCTTCGAGCATTGAAACTGCGCCTCCGGGCATCGCTCAACGTGCATGATGCGGGTTTCCGCAACATCGCCGGTCTCGTTCCCCCGCTGCTGCTGGGCAGCGCTCTGGGCAATGTCAACACCTTGGTCGACCGAGCCGTTGGATCGATGGTCGGCGAAGGCACCATCTCCTCACTCGGCTACGCCTGGCGGATCATCGGGCTCGGCGAGACCTTGCTCGTCGCATCACTGCTGACCGCCCTCTATCCGGCGTTCGGCGCCGCCGCCGGCGGCCGGGACCTGCCAGAGATGCGGCGGCTGGTCGGCCGAGGCCTGAGTACCGCGGCTACGGTGCTGTTTCCCGTGTGCGGCTTTCTGTTCGTCTGCGCCGGTCCCTTGGTGGCGTTGCTCTTCGAGCGCGGCAGTTTCGGGCCGACCGACACCCAGCGGACCGCAACTGCCGTGCTGTGGTACGCCCCGGCGCTGGTGGCACTCGGATGGCGCGAGTTGGTCGTGCGCGCCTCGTATGCCCTCGGTGACACTCGAAGGCCGGTCTTGGTGGCGGTGGTCGCAATGGCCGTGAACGTGGTGGGTGACCTGACTCTCGGCCTTCCCTTTGGTATCAAAGGCCTGGCGGCATCTACCTCCCTCTCACTGGTCTGCGCGGCTGTGGTCAACACCTGGCTGTTGAACAAGCACCACGGCGCCGTTGATGTTCGGCCGTTGTTCGGGATGGTGGTACGGACGGCACTGGCAGCAGCCGCCGGAGCTGGGGCCGGAGCGCTGGTGCGCCGCCTGCTGGCTCCGATGATTGGTCACGGCATCATGGCCGAGGCATTGGTGCTGTCCTCGGTAGCCTTCACTGTTTTTCTGGTTTTTGTTGCCGGACTGTACGTGCTACGCGCGCCGGAACGACGCCTCCTCAGTGACGCGATGGATCTCGTCACGCCACGGCGGCGATAACGCCGCGCTAAGCGAGGTAAGGCAGTCAGGCGGGCCGCACGAGCACGAAGGGCGTGCTTCTCAGCCGCTGGCCCATCGGATTGTCGCAAAGCACGGCTGCCAGTGTTCTCGCCGGAAGTGACTTCGGCGAAGTCGCGCGGATGGTGCCACCGTAGTCGTTGAGGTCGACGATGCTGACGCCGATGCCCAGCACCCGCTCGAGATCCGCGCAGATCCATTGAGCCACCGCGGTCGTCAAGGGTGGGAAAAGCACTTTCTCGTATGGGGGCCGGCCACCGTCAATGTCCCGAGCGATGGAGCCGGCCAGCCGGTAGAACGCTCCGCGCACTCCGAACGGTCGGGTGAGCGCGCAGCCCAGGGCTGCGGCAATCGCCCGTGTTCGGCCGATGGATCGGATCACATATTCCATCTTTTCCGGCACCGAGAGCCCGCAGGAGTCCGTGCGTGGGCGGACGTGACGTGCGAGCATGAGGGCCAGTGAGCCCGGCTTGACGGTGCCGATGTCGACCACTCGGCCAGTGAGCAAGATGACCACCTTCTCGCTGACAGCGACCGTGTCGCCGAGGCGAGCGTCCCGAAGGTTCTCCTTCAAGGACAAGATCAGTTCGTCGTCCTCCTGAAGCCAGCGCGTGTGGACCGCCTGGCGGAGGTAGTCCGCGCCAGCGACATTAACCCGACTCCAAGCGTCAGCATGGTCCTCGGCCTGGAGCGTTGCGGAGACGATGGTCATGCCAACTCCTTCATGGGTCGCCTGGAGTGATCGATGTGACGACAGTGACTGATGTGATCAGTGTGGCGACTTCATCAGCCAAGGGGAAGAGGGTTGAGCTGGTAATCCCCCGTGTGTCTCGTCACGATTCGGTCACGCTCGGCCGACATCAGGTCGTGCCAAGCGCCCGGAGGAGAAGACGTGTCGCTAGGCGGAGGCAGCCCGGGAGCGCTCCACCATGGCGAGAAAGCACTGCGCATCCCGCAGGAGGTCATCCGCTTCGCGGGCGCTCACAATCGTGGTGGCGCCGGCCCGCACGGCTTCTCGCTTCGCCTGCGTGGCGGCGAAGAAGGCGGCCCATTCCGCAAACTCCGGAGCTATATCGGCGAGCATTCGCCAGACGTTCCGGGGCCGGCTACCACGCGGGCCGAGGGTGGGATTAGCCCGCCAGGCGAGAATCACCGCGGCGATCTGCAAGGCGGCCAGATGTGCCGCCAAGTAACGATCGCTTGGCCGCTCGGCTAACTCCGCCGCCACAATCGCGCGTCGGGCGCGCCGCAGATCCAGTTGCGTGGGGTAATCAGGCATCGATCGAACCTCGGGTCGGTGCGGACATCGAACTCGACCCGGGTTGGCGGCCTCGGTGTGGACG
>DATFQP010000108.1:0-3892 GCA_035264145.1 Propionibacteriaceae bacterium | reverse complement strand
GAAATCGCCGACGCCATCGCCGACGTGATAGCCGAGGACACAGCACTTCCCGCTGAGGAATCGAAGCTGCTGGCGATCTCCCTGGTCGGCATCGCCCAGGTCAGCGCCCGTTACTGGGTCTCCCCCGACACCGGAAAGATTCCCCTCGACGAGGCCAAGCAGCTGGTGAGCAGCCTAGCCTGGCGCGGGATCAGCGGCTTCCCGCTCACCGAGCATGGGGGCCACCCGCGGCCGTAGGGCGGCGGGCAGCCGGCGCCGTCCCCGAGACGACTTCGCACCCCTTACCGGACTTTGCATCCTCCACGGAGGATGCAAAGTCCGGTAAGGGGTGCGAAGTGGTTAGTACCCGGTCCGGATCGGGTCAGCCCTTCTGCAGTGTGGTGGCCCCGGTCATGATGGCCACCGCTTCGGTCGGCGTATGCGACTTCGGCGTGATCACTCCAGCGCAACCACCCAGCCGGGCGATGTGGATCCGGTCGGATACCTCGAACACATTCGGCATGTTGTGGCTGATCAAGATCACCGGCAGCCCTCTGGCCTTGATCTGCTGGATCAAGTTGAGCACCTGACCGGTCTCTTTGACGCCCAGCGCCGCGGTCGGTTCGTCGAGGACGACGAATTTCGTGGCGAAGGTCGCGGCTCGGGCCACCGCCACAGCTTGCCGCTGCCCGCCGGAGAGTGTTTCCACGGCCTGGCTCATGTTCTGGACGGTCGCGATGCCCAGATTGGCCATCGACTTGCCAGCGTCCTCCTTCATGCCCTTCTTGTCCAGCATCCGCAGCACCGAGCCCAGCGGTCCCTGCCGTCGGCGCTCCCGGCCCAGGAACATGTTTGCCGAGATGTCGAGGGCCGGAGCGACGGCCAACGTCTGGTAGACCGTCTCGATGCCGGCGCCGCGGGCGTCTTGCGGCGTGCGGAAATGGACCTCCCTACCGTCCAGGTAGACGTGTCCCGCGTCAGGGATCAGCGCCCCGGTGAGGGCCTTGATCAAGGTCGACTTGCCGGCGCCGTTGTCGCCGATCACCGACAGTACCTCGCCGGGAAACAGATCGATGTCGACGCCGTCGACACCGACGACCTTGCCGAAGGTCTGCACCAGCCCGCGACCTGAGAGCACCGTTTCCGACGTGTCCGCGAGTACGGGGGGCGCGCCCAGACCCACTGTGCCTTGCTCCTCCTGCGAGAGTTGACTGGTACTAGGGGTGGTGCTCATGCCTTCACCTTCCTGATCCACTGGTCGATAGAGACGGCGACGATGACCAATACGCCGATGGCGAACACCCGCCACTGGTCGTCGACCCCAGCCAGGCTGAGACCCGTGCGGAACACGCCGACGATCAGCGCGCCGAGGATCGTGCCGATGATGGCGCCGCGTCCACCGAACAAGCTGGTGCCACCGATGACGACTGCCGTAATGCTGTCGAGGTTGGCGTCCACGATCGCATTGGCGCTCGCCGTGCCGGCACGTCCGATCTGGACCCAGGCAGTGATGCCGTAAATGAGACCTGCCACCGTGTAGACACTGAACAAGACACGGTCGACCCGGATACCGACCAGCCGGGCCGCCTCCGCATCATTGCCAACCGCGTACACGTGCCTTCCCCAGGACGACTGGCTCAGGATGAACGCCATCACGATGGCCAAGATGGCCACGATGATCACGCCGGTCGTGATCCGGAACGGTCCGAGTTGGATACGCGTCCCAGCCCAGTTCAAGATCGGCGGCAGCTGCCGCCGGCCGACTTCCTGACCGCCGGAGTAGAGCAAAGCGATGGCGGTAAAGATGCTGAACGTACCCAGCGTGACGATGAACGGCGGCAGTTTGAGCCGGGTCACCAACGTTCCATTGATGGCTCCTGCCACGACTCCAGCGAGGATGCCGAGCACCAACGCCAAGATTCCCGGCATGCCGTTCTTCACCGCGAAGTTCGCCATCAGCAACGAGGAGAGAATGGCGATGGCGCCGACGGACAGGTCGATGCCGGCCGTCAGGATGATCAACGTCTGGCCTATGGCCAAGGCGGCGATCACTGCGACCTGCTGCAGGATGATGCCGATCGTCCCCGGTTGGATGAAGCGCGGGTTGATGATCGTGAAGGCAATGATCGAGACGATCAACACCATCAGCGGGCTGATCGACGGATGCGCATGAAGGACATGCTGGATCCGCTGGATGGGCGACTGCTGCCGCATGGCGAACTGTTCAGCAGCGGACGCTGGTGCGGGGGGTTCGACTGTCGTGGTCACATGGACTTCCTTGTCGTAGTAGTTACGCCGGTTGCTGCGGAGGCCACCCGATCGTCACATCAAGGGCTGGCTCCGCCTTGGGCGGCGGAGCCAGCCAGCAGTTCTTTATGACTACTTGCCCCAACAGAGCTTCTCGCCTTCGGCCACGCTGATGCTATCCACGCCCTCGACCTTCTTGTCGGTCACCAATGCGACACCGGTGTCGTAGAAGTCCAGGCCGGGAGTCACCTCAGGCTTGTCCTGTCCGTCGCTGTCAGCGATCTTCTTGATCGCATCAACACCCAACTCCGCCATCTTCACCGGATACTGCTGGGAAGTAGCACCGATCGTGCCTTCCTTGACCAGCTTCAGACCAGGATCGCAGCCACCGTCCACCGAGACGACGATCGCGTCCTTAATTCCCGCGTCCTTGAGCGCCTCGGCGCCACCGCCACCGGACGGTTCGTTGATCGAGTAGACGAGGTTGATGTCCTTGGACTTCGAAAGGCAATTCTCCATCGCGGTCTTGCCCTCGTCGGCTGCACCCTGGGTCGGCTCGTTGCAGACGATCTCGTAGTCACCGCCCTTGCCACCGGTGTACTTGCCGGTCTTGTCCTCGTCCCCGTTCTTCTGCTTGTCCTTCACGTCGATACCCATGCCGGTGAGGAAGCCCTGGTCACGGTTGACGTCGACCGAGACGATTTTGTCGTTGAACAGGTCCAGCATCGCGATGGTGGCCTTCTTGCCGTCCATCTGCGCTGCCGCCCACTTGCCGATCAGCTCGCCGGCCTTGAAGTTGTCGGTCGCGAACGTGATGTCCACCGTGTCCGGCGGATTCGGTGGGGTGTCGAGCGCAATCACGTACAGGCCGGCGTCCCGAGCTTGCTCGATGGCGCTGTTGACGCCCTCGGCCGCGGGTGTGATCAGAATGCCCTTGTCCCCTCGAGCGACAGCGGCCTCGATGGCTTTTACCTGCGTGTCGGTGTCACCGTCGGCCTTGCCGGCCGCGGTGGTGATGGTGACGCCGTTCTTGTCGCCGGCCTCCTTGGCACCCTTCTGCATGGCGATGAAGAACGGATTGGTGCTTGTTTTCGTGATCAAGGTGACAGCCACCTTCTCGCCGCCGCCACCACCTTCGCTGCCTTCAGCGCCCGGCGTGCCGGTGTCACCGCCGCCACCACAGGCGGCCAACGCCAGCGATGCCGCCGCGGCCAAGGCCACGCCCGCAGTGAGGCGTCTGCCTCGCGCGATCGACGGGATCGGATTCATAAGGACCCTTTCGTTAGGTTCTGCACCGTCGATACGCTTTGACAACGGTGTCAGGAGCATTTCTAGACCAAGACTCAGCTTTGCGTCAAGCATCAGGCGGCGCAAGCACCAGAACCTGTAATGTCCGGCCGGAGAGGAAGACATCGATGTCAGATCAAGAGTTGCCGCAGAAGCCGATCAAGCCGCGGGCAACGATTCGCGACGTTGCTGCACTCGCCGGCGTGGGAATCAAGACCGTCTCTCGGGTGATCAACGACGAAGCGAACGTGTCACCGTCCACCCGCGAGCGGGTCCGGAGCGCCGTCCGTACGCTCAACTTTCAGCCCAATCTTGGGGCGGGGTCTCTACGCCGCAGCGACGGAAAGAGCTACACGCTCGGCTTACTGCTGGACTCGGT
>DATFQP010000107.1:0-5439 GCA_035264145.1 Propionibacteriaceae bacterium | reverse complement strand
CTGCAGGGCTGGCTCGATCACCTGATTTCCTGGGGCGGCAACGGTCTGCTGCTCGGCCCGATCTTCACCTCCCGCAGCCACGGCTACGACACGATCGACTACTTCCAGATCGATCCGCGTTTGGGCGATGACGCCGACTTCGACGCCTTGGTCGCTGCCTGCCGGGACAGCGGGGTGCGGCTACTGCTCGACGGTGTCTTCAATCACGCTGGCCGCGACTTCCCGCCAGTCGCGCAGGCACTCGCCGAAGGACCAGGATCAGTGGCCGAAGACTGGGTGTCTCGCCTCTACGACACCGACGGTGTGATCACTGCCGACTACTTCGAAGGCCACGACAACCTCATCACCCTCAATCACAGCTCGGGGCGGGTGCAGGAGTATGTGCGCGATGTGATGTTGCACTGGCTGCGCCGCGGCATCGACGGCTGGCGGCTGGACGCCGCATACGCCGTGCCGGCAAGGTTCTGGGCCGCGGTGCTGCCGGCGGTCCGCGAAGAGTTCCCCGACGCCTGGTTTGTCGGAGAGATGATTCACGGCGATTACATCGACTACGTGAAGACGTCTGGCCTGGACTCGGTGACCGAGTATGAGCTCTGGTGGGCCATCTGGTCCTCCATCGACAGCGTCAACCTTCACGAGCTGCATTGGACGCTGGGCCGTCACGCCAAGTTTGTGGAACACTTCCTCCCGCTCACGTTCTTGAGCAACCACGACGTGACCCGGGTGGCCAGCCAGATCGGTGACCCGCGGCATTGGTCGCACGCGGTGGCGTTGCTCGGTTTTCTGCCAGGGGTGCCGAGCATCTACTACGGCGACGAGTTCGGCCTGAAGGCAGTCAAAGAAGACCGTCCCAGCGGCGATGATGCGGTACGGCCTGAGATGCCGAACGAGCGTTGGCTCTTCACGCACTCCCACCCGGAATTGGAGCAGGTATATCGCCGGATGATCGGGCTGCGCCGCCGCAACCCCTGGCTGGTCGACGCGATGATCGAGACGGAACAGGTGGACGAGGCCCATCTCGTTGTGCGGGCACACGCCCGGCACGGCGAGCAGTCCCTGGCGCTGGCCCTCAACCTCACTGGTAACCCGTTCGCGCTCGGTGGCAGTGTGGAGGTGCTGGAGGCCCAGCCTGTGGTGACAGACGGAGCCGTGGCTCCACACGGCTGGGCGGTGGTCGCGGACTGAAGCCAACCCCGTCTCGAGTCCCGTGAAGAAACTTTCGCCGGCCTCCGCGAACGCGTCGGGCTGCCCTTCAGCCCCCTAGATCACGCGCCTCAGTCGGGCGTGGCCGTTGCGTACTGCGGGCGCCCGCTGGGCCGGTAGACCTGGAACGTCACCCCGCTTGTGGTCGACCGTGATTCAACCAGTTCAAGGGCCGTGTCCGGGCCGGTGTCGGGGAATAGCCGCGTGCCCTGGCCGACGACCACCGGATAGATGAACAGGGTGATCTCATCGACCAGTTGGTTGTTGAACAGCCAGCGGACCAGGTTGCCGCTGCCGTGCACCTGCAGCTCACCCGCCGGCTTGGCTTTCAGCTCGCCGATGGCCGCAGCCACATCACCGGAGAGAACGGTTGTGTCCGCCCATTGCGGGTCGGTGAGCGTAGTCGAGGCCGCGTACTTGGGCCGCGTGTTCAACGCACCTGCGATCGGGTTGCCCGAATCTGCCATTACTCCCTAGTAGCCGGCAAAGATCTCATAGGTCCGCCGGCCGAACAAGAACGCGTCGGCGCGCTGGTAGACCAGGCTGAGAATCGCCTCGGCCTCGTCGTCGAACAGCGGCAGAGCCCACCCGCCCCGCTCGAATCCACCTCTGCGGTCCTCATCCGCCCCGCCGAGTCCCTGCATCACGCCGTCGACTGAGACGTTCGTGATGGTCGACAGTTTCATGGTCGCAGGTCCCTTCTTGCTATATCTTGTCGTCGTTCGATTCAACCGGACCGCGGCGCCGATCTCATGTCGCGGCGGGTTCGTCCGGCGCGATTCATTCGGCACCTCCCCACACGGCACCCCAGTGCGCGCGTGTTGGACACAAGGACGACGATGGTAACCGTCCTCGGGTTCTGCGCCGGAAGATCCGGCATATGGAGGACCTGTCAAAACAGATGTACGCAGATCAACGGAATCTGCAACCAACACAGGGGAGACCGGTGATGTTCAGGACTAAGGCCAAAAAGCAAGCGGCGCCAGTACAGCCAGTGAAGACCGGCCTGTTCAAGGCCAAGAAGCAGCCGACACCGGCACAGCCAGTGAAGACCGGCCTGTTCAAGACCAAGAAGCAGCCGACACCGGCACAGCCAGTGAAGACCGGCCTATTCAAGACCAAGAAACAACCGCCGCCGCCGCCAACGAAGACCGGTCTGATGAGCAAGGTGAAGGCGCTGTTCAGCGGCCGGAAGGAGATGACAGCTGCCACGCCGAAGGTGAAATAGCCCGTTAGAAGAAAATGACGGTGAGGCCCGACTCGAGCATGGGCCTACCGGCAACGGTCTGGATGGTGCGTCGCTGCGGCTGGTCAGTTGACGTCACACTGTTTGGCCGTCGTCGGGTGCTGTCATCACGGCAACACGCATGAACAGAATCCTCAACCGTTGTGATGGGTCGGACCTCTGAGACGACACCCAGCCAGGCGGTCTGGCATCCGGCCGACCCGGTCACCATGCTGCTGAGGGAGTCCTATCGAGACGTGTACTGATAGGGCATCCGAGCCGGACCGAACTACGTCGTAGCGTCGAGGACGTGAACAATCGTGCCGAGGTCCGCGAGTTCCTACTCTCGCGGCAAGCCAAGATCACCCCCCAGCAGGCGGGCCTGGGCGACATCGGCGCCCGACGGGTACCCGGTCTGCGCCGCGGTGAGGTGGCTGCCCTGGCCGGGGTCAGCGTCGAGTACTACTCCAAGCTGGAACGCGGTGCCCTCGCCGGTGTCTCCGCCTCCGTTCTCGACGCGATCGCCCGCGCCCTCCAATTCGACGACGCGGAACGCGCCCACCTGTTCCACCTCGCCCACGCGGCCGACGGCACTAGCGCCGGTGTGCGCCCCCGCCGCCGCCCCAGCAAACGCTAGACCCCACGGCGGAACACCCAGCCCAACGACCTGATTGTCATCACCCATGAGCGGCGGCTAAGCGACCTGACGATTTGATTGACCGGGCTGAACGCTAGACAGCCGAGGAGAATCCCCATGCACATCACCCCCAGCACCACCGAAGGCACCACTGCCACCGTCAAGGGTCCGGCCGAGTGGTTCACCGGTGACGTCTACATCGACCCGGTCGCTGCTTCGTCATCCCCGTCGCGGGTCCAGGCGAATCTGGTGCACTTCATGCCCGGTGCCCGCACGGCCTGGCATCGTCACCCGCTCGGGCAGAGCCTCTTCGTCACCGAGGGGATCGGGCTGTGTCAGCGCCGCGGCGGACCCGTCGAGGTCATCCGTCCCGGCGACCGTGTGTACATCGAGCCCGACGAGGAGCCACTGGCACGGCGCCACCCCGGCCGGTTGATGGTTCACCTGGCGCTCAACGAGGTCGACGACGATCACGTTGCTGCGCATTGGGGCGAGCACGTCAGCGACGACGAATACAACGCCGTCGACACGGGCACGAGCCAGGGATAGTGACAAGGTCGTCGACCACCTGACTCCTGGCGGCAAGCGGTTCGGCAGGACCTTTCTCACCAGCGCCACGCCTCCAGTTCACTGGCTCCGGTCCGCTTGGGTGGACTCCACGGGGACCCGCCGGACGTCCACACGACAGCGCCGCCACTGGGCGCCCGCATTAATGATCATTGTCCAGGGGACGCTGGGCTAGCCCCGCAGGGAGCGGGCCTGCTGTCGGCGTCCCTAGCCCTCACAGCGAGGTGCAGGCGGCGCGTCGCTCGGGACACGACTGATAGTCCGCCTGACCGCCGGAGTTCTCGAACGTGTTTTTGCTGCGCCTCGACTCGTCGCCAGTCACTCGGTGGCTCACCTCGCCGGGCAAGATCATGAATTTGAGCTGCTCGAGTTACTCCGGATCTCGATACCGTCGCCGCGAGGGCAAGAAGCGCAACTCGATCAAGTCGTCGAAACTCATCGGATTGCTCGCGAAACTCGCATAGATTATGCCTCCCGCAAGGAGGAGGATGATCAAGATCAATTCAGCTCCTGTGTCCCGACGTACCTGGGCTTAAATCTGTAGGGGAAGCTGCAACCCGCAGAGCCAAAGCACTTCTTCTCAAGGATCTCTTGATGGGGCCGGCCCGTACTGGGCGGCCCAGGCGGCGTCGTCGGCTGGGTCATGAACAAGTCCTTCGGATATGTGAAGCGCCGCCACGATGGCGTAAAACAGCACTCCGCGTCCAAGCGCCGCGCGCATCGTGGCCGGATCGTTATCTTGCGAGAGACAAGGGCGAGATTATCCACAGATTTGTTTATCCGAGCCGGTAACGCTAGCTGGCCCGGTCGCGATACTGGCTAAGTCGGCAAGTGGCGCAGATCATCATCGGCCGCTGATCAGCGCACGATGCGGTCTGCCAACCTCGCCTTGCAGCTCCGAGCGCAGCTACCCGGGTTCGCTTTGAATCGTCGGCCTTTGCAAACCTCGAAACCGTGGCAAGTGGGCTGGTCCGCACGACTCGGACGTGACTTCGATGCTGCGTATCCGTGCGTTGTCACAACACCCCAGGGGTTTCAACGTGCTTCGCGCTCCGCTACCCGAGCGAAGGACTTGGGAGTTCGCCCCGGAAGCTGCCCTTGTACGATCCGAACGCGAATATCCTTGCCATGACCGCGGAGATGATCCCGCTCGTCCAAAATTCCTGGGTCGATCGCGTACCGTCCCCCTGGTCCTCGAACGTGGCCTGCTCGATGCCGCGCAGAAGCCAGCTACCGAAGCGCGTCCTCCGCAGTTTCAGCCGGTCGACCTGCACGATCTCGCTTGGGCTGCGCATCCGGCCGAACCACGCGGTGTAGTGGGTCCCCGCCGCGTTGACCGGCCCTGTCACGTCGGTGATCCGAGTCAGCCCTTCAATCCACTCATGCGCTCGGTCTAGGTCCGTCCACAGATCAAAGACTTGTTCCCCGTGGCGCCCTCACCTGGACAACGAAGCGATGGTGACCCACGCCCGCAGTCTAGTGAGATCTGTCTCTCGAGCGGGCCGGTGTAACAACGATTCTGAGGCTCGTGCAGCCTCACATCATGGATCTCAGCACGTCGAACTCGGTTCCTGGCGAGGACGGGTCGAAGCCGTGCTCGATCAGCCAGCGGGCCGCCACGAGACTTCGCCACGACCACCACGCGCGGATCACGTGGAGGTCGATGTCGGTGCCGTATCCGGCGACGACGTCACCAAGGTGCTCCTCATGTCCGAGCGTCAGGATGGCAAGGTCGTATAGGGCATCGCCAGGTCCTGCCTCGGACCAATCAATCACGCCGGTGATCTCGTCACCGTCGACGAACACG
>DATFQP010000106.1:0-7476 GCA_035264145.1 Propionibacteriaceae bacterium | reverse complement strand
CTCCTATACGCACACGGATTTGATCGCCCGCTACCAGCGGATGCGCGGTAAGCACGTCTTCTACCCGATCGGCTGGGACGACAACGGCCTGCCCACCGAGCGGCGGGTGCAGAACTACTACGGCGTGCGCTGCGACCCGACCCTGCCGTACGACACGAATTTCACGCCGCCCACTCAGCCCGATCCCAAGCGGCAGGTGCCGATCAGCCGTCCCAACTTCGTGGAGCTCTGTCATCAACTCACCCACATCGACGAAAGAGCCTTCGAGGATCTCTGGCGCCGCGTTGGACTAAGCGTGAACTGGGACACGCTCTACACGACCATCTCCGACGATTCGACCAAGGTCGCCCAGCTCGCGTTCCTCCGCAACCTGGCCAGAGGTGAGGCCTATCTCGCCGAAGCACCGACCATGTGGGATGTCACGTTCCAGACCGCCGTGGCGCAAGCCGAGCTGGAGGCGCGGGATTATCCCGGGCATTATCACCGGGTCGCGTTTCACACCGCGGATGGGCCGGTTTACGTCGAGACCACTCGTCCGGAGCTCATCGCCGCCTGTGTGGCATTGATCGCCCATCCCGATGACGACCGTTACCGGTCGTTGGTGGGCAGCACGGTGACCAGTCCGATCTTCGGGGTGGAGTTGCCGGTGTTGGCTGACGAAGCGGCGGAACCAGACAAGGGTTCCGGTCTGGTCATGTGTTGCACCTTCGGTGATCTCACCGACGTCGCCTGGTGGCGTGAATTACAGCTCCCCACTCGAGTCATCATCGGCCGCGACGGTCGGGTCATCTCTGAGCAGCCGCGCTGGATCGCAAACTCCGATGCCTGGGCTGAGCTCGCGGGCAAGACGACCTTCAGCGCCAGAGAAGCGATGGTCGGCCTGCTGCTCGCGTCCGGTGATCTTGAGGGCGCCCCTACTCCGACCCAGCGCAAGGCCAGCTTCTACGAGCGAGGCGACAAGCCCCTGGAGATCGTCTCGACCCGTCAGTGGTACATCCGCAACGGGGGTCGGGATCCGGAAATCAAGCGGGCGATGCTGGCTCGCGGCGAGCAGCTGGCCTGGACGCCGCAGCACATGAAGTATCGCTACGACAACTGGGTCGCCGGCCTCAATGGTGATTGGCTGATCTCACGTCAGCGGTTCTTCGGTGTACCGTTCCCGGTCTGGTATCCGTTGGACGGCACCGGTGAGCCCCGTTACGACCAGCCGATCACACCCACCGAGGACCAGCTACCGATTGACCCCAGCGCGGTGACGGCCCCCAACTACACCGAAGATCAGCGGGGCAAGCCGGATGGGTTCGTGGCTGAGCCGGACGTGATGGACACCTGGGCAACCTCGTCGCTCACCCCGCATATCGTCTGCGGCTGGGAACGGGACGATGAGTTGTTCAAGATCACGTTTCCGATGGATCTGAACACCCAAGCACACGAGATCATCCGCACCTGGCTCTTCTCCCGGGTGTTGCGGGCGCACTACGAGAACCACTCGCTGCCGTGGACCCGATCGATGCTCAGCGGCTACGTCACCGACCCTGATCGCAAGAAGATGAGCAAGTCGAAGGGCAACGTGGTGGTGCCCACCGATGTCCTGGCACGCTACGGATCCGACGCGGTCCGGTGGCGGGCGGCTAAAGCACGCCCAGGCCTGGACTCACCATTCGACGAGAGCGAGATGAAAGTCGGTCGCCGGCTCGCCCTGAAGCTGCTGAACGCCAGTAAGTTCGTTCTAGGCATCGGTACCGTCTCGGATCTGCAGGCCGTCACCGAAGCTGTGGATCGGTCCCTGCTGGCCGAGCTCGCGACCGTGATCGACAACGCCACCGCCGCTTTTGAGGGATACGACTACACCGGAGCACTCGAGTACGCCGAGCGGTTCTTCTGGCAGTTCTGCGACGACTACCTCGAGTTGGTCAAGGAACGTGCGTACGGGTCGGATGAGGAGGAGCCGACTCGCGCAGCGCTGTCGGCGCGAGCGACGTTGACCTGCGCCCTGGACATCACCCTCCGGCTGCTCGCCCCGATCATGCCCTTCGTCACCGAGGAGGTCTGGTCGTGGTGGCGGGAAGGCTCGATCCATCGGGCCAGCTGGCCGACGGCGGCAGAAGCCGCGGTCGCAGGTGAGCCGGAACTCCTCGACGATGTGGCGGCAGCGCTCGTCGAGATCCGCGGAGCAAAGTCCAAGGCCAAGGTGTCGATGAAGACTGAGATCAGCCTCGCCAAGGTGTACGGGCCGGCACCGGTTTTGAAGAGGCTTCAGCTCGTCGAGTCCGACCTGCGGGCCGTGGGCAGAATTACGGGCGACTTGAGCTGGGTCGAGGCCGACGGCCCGGTCGCGGTCGACGTCACTCTGGCCGCCGCCCGGTGAGGAGCGAGTGATGGACCCGAAAGTCGCCCTGGTCACCGGTGGGTCGTCCGGTATCGGTGCAGCCACCGCTCGGCGGCTGCACCGGGGCGGCTATCTGGTTCACGCCGGCGCCCGCCGGGTTGAGCGGATGCAGCAACTTGCCGAGGACGGAATTTCTGTCGTGGCACTCGACGTCGCCGATGACTCCTCGATGACCGGGGTGGTCCAGAAGATTTTGGACGAGCACGGTCGAATTGACGTGCTGGTCAACAACGCGGGCTACGGGTCGTACGGCTCGGTGGAGGACGTGCCGCTGACGGAAGGCCGCTATCAGCTCGAGGTCAACCTGTTCGGGCTGGCCCGCCTCACCCAGCTGGTGACACCGCACATGCGAGCCGTGGGCGCAGGCAAGATCGTCAACGTCTCATCCATCGGCGGGCATCTGGGCGAGCCACTCGGCGCCTGGTACCACGCCAGCAAGTTCGCGGTGGAAGGGTTCAGCGACAGCTTGCGGCTGGAACTGCACGAATTCGGCATCGATGTGATCGTTATCGAGCCAGGCGCTATCCGCACCGAGTGGGGGGCTGGTGCGCTGGAAAGCGCCGAGAAGTATTCCGGCGACACCGTCTATGGACCCCAGGTGCACGCGATGCGAGCCCTCTACACCCAGGCGGAGCGCCGGGGCAGTCCACCCGAAGTCGTCGGTGAGGCAATCTTCAAGGCGATCACCGCCGCCAGGCCGAAGGCCCGCTACGCGGTCCCGTTCTCGGCCCGGGCGATCATCGCGGCCATGAACCTCGTGCCCGATCGCGTGATGGATGCCGGCCGACGCGCGGCGATGGCCCGACTGAACACGCGGACCAGGCCGACGCCAACCGATAGCTGACGAACACGGCCAACATGGCCCCTAGTCTGTCGCTCTAACGAAGCCACGAAGGAGTGATCATGCCTGCCTTGTCGGTGCTGTACCTCGGAGGTTCGGGAATCATCAGCTCGGCTTGCACCCAGCGTTGTCTGGACGTTGGCATGGAGGTCTTCATTCTCAACCGGGGAAGATCGAAAACGCGGCCGCTGCCGAACGGCTGCAATCAACTGGTCGGTGACCTCGCCGACCCGGATTCGGTCCATGCGGCGATCGGCAACCGCACGTTTGATGTTGTCGCTGACTTCCGCGCCTTCACTCCCGAAGAGGTGCAGTCCCGGCGCGACATCTTCCGAGACCGTATGGGCCAGTACGTCTTCATCAGCTCGGCATCGGCCTATCAGACTCCGCCCGGTCGTCTGCCCATCACTGAGTCGACGCCGCTGCGGAACCCGTTCTCCGAATACTCCCAGAACAAGATCGCGTGTGAAGACCTTCTGGTGAAGGCCTATCGCGATGACGGCCTGCCTATGACGATCGTTCGTCCTTCCCACACCTACGACAGGACGCGGCTTCCGTTCGACGGTGGCTGGACCGTCGTGGACCGCATGCGTCGCGGTGCGGAGGTGGTGGTTCACGGCGATGGAACGTCGTTGTGGACGCTGACGCATCATGTCGACTTCGCGAAGGCCTTCGTCGGCCTGTTAGGCCATCCCGCTGCGATCGGCGACAGCTTCCACATCACGTCTGACGAGTGGCTGCCGTGGAATCAGATCTTCACCTTGGTGGGCGCCGCCTCGGGCGTGGAGCCGAAGCTGGTGCATGTGCCCTCCGATGCCATAGCCGCCGCTGATCCGACCTGGGGCGCAACCGTGCTCGGCGACAAGGGCCATTCGATGATCTTCGACAACACGAAGGTGAAGCGTCTGGTGCCCGACTATGTCGCCACCATCCCGTACAGCCGGGGTGCTCGGGAGATCATCGATTGGTATGACGCGGATCCAAGCAGGCAGCAGGTCGACGCGGCGATGAATGCCACGATGGACAAGCTCGTAGCCAACCACCGGATCCACGCGCGCTAGCGCCGGCTATCGGGCTGCTCAGGCGCTCTTCTCGCGACGCTCCCGCTTCGCAAGCTTTTCTCGCGGAAGCAGGGTAGGGAGAGCAGATTCCTTCACCACTTCAGCGCTGATGATCACTTGGGCGACGTCGTCACTGCTCGGCACGTCGTACATGACGTTCAGCAGCACCTCCTCGAGGATGGCCCGCAGTCCGCGGGCACCGGTGCCGCGCAGCAGGGCGAGATCGGCGATCGCCTCGATGGCGTCGGGAGTGAATTCGAGGTCGACGCCGTCGAGCTCGAAGAGCTTGCGGAACTGTTTGACGAGTGCGTTTCGGGGTTCGATCAGGATCCGGATCAATGCATCTCGATCGAGCGGGCTGACCGAGGAGATCATCGGCAGCCGACCGATGAATTCCGGAATCAGACCGAATTTGATCAGGTCCTCCGGCCGCACGTCGCCGAACGGATCGTCTGACTCCGGCCTGCGTAGCGCGCTGTCATTGTTGAAGCCGAGTGGCCGCTTGCCGACCCGTTGGGCGATGATGTGATCCAGCCCAGCAAAGGCACCACCGACGATGAACAGCACGTTGGTGGTGTCGATCTGGATGAAATCTTGATGGGGATGCTTGCGACCGCCCTGCGGCGGCACCGATGCCGACGTCCCCTCCAAGATCTTGAGTAGAGCTTGCTGAACACCCTCGCCGGACACGTCGCGTGTGATCGACGGGTTCTCGCTCTTTCGAGCAATCTTGTCAACCTCGTCGATGTAAATGATTCCGGTCTCGGCCTTTTTCACATCGAAATCAGCGGCCTGGATGAGCTTCAGCAGGATGTTTTCGACATCCTCGCCGACGTAGCCGGCTTCGGTCAACGCGGTGGCATCAGCAATGGCAAAGGGGACGTTCAGCATCTTTGCCAGCGTCTGGGCGAGATAAGTCTTTCCGCAGCCGGTCGGGCCAATTAACAAAATATTCGACTTCCCAAGCTCGACCCCGTCATCTTCCGCGCGCCGGGCGGGGTTGGCGGCCTGAGCTTGGACACGCTTGTAGTGGTTGTAGACGGCGACCGCGAGCGCCTTCTTGGCGTTGTTCTGGCCGATCACATAACCATCGAGAAACTGGCGGATCTGATGTGGCTTGGGCAACTCCTCCAGCAGGCCGACCTCGGTGCCCTCGGAGAACTCCTCTTCGATGATCTCGTTGCAGAGATCAATGCATTCGTCGCAGATGTAGACACCGGGACCAGCGATGAGCTTCTTGACCTGCTTTTGGCTCTTTCCGCAGAACGAGCACTTCAGCAAGTCGCCGCTCTCTCCGATGCGTGCCACCCTGCCTCCTTGTCACGACCCGTCCTCGCCGATCGATTTCTCACCCTAACCTGAGGCTCCTGCGATGTGGAGCACATTTGACTCGCGGTCAGCGTGGCTTCGTCGTCTAAACGGGGATGGCCTTGAGCGAGGTGAGCACCTCGTCGATGATCCCGTATTCCATGGCCTGCTCGGCGGTCAAGTACTTGTCACGCTCGATGTCACGGCTGACCTCCTCGGGGGCTTTGCCGGTGTCGGTGGCGAGCATTTCTTCCATCAGGGAACGAATCCGCAGGATCTCTTTCGCCTGGATCTCGATGTCGGACGACTGACCGTAGCCCCCTTCGGTGGCAGGCTGGTGGATCAGGATCCGGCTGTTCGGCAGGGCGAGCCGCTTGCCTTTCGTACCGGCGGCCAAGATCACGGCCGCGGCCGAAGCGGCTTGACCCAGGCAGACGGTCCGAACATCGGGCTTGATGTAGCGCATCGTGTCGTAGATCGCCGTCAAGGCGGTGAATGAGCCGCCCGGAGAATTGATGTAGATCTCGATGTCTCGTTCGGCGTCCATCTGCTGGAGGCAGAGCAGCTGCGCCATCACGGCGTTGGCGATGTCATCGGATATCGGCGTTCCGAGGAAGATGATCCGGTCCTCGAAGAGCTTCGTGTACGGGTCGATCCGGCGCATCCCGTACGAGGTGCGCTCCTCCCACTGAGGGATGTAGTAGTCCATGGTGGGGGCGAAGCGGCCCCCACCACCTTCCGGTGCGAATTGGGGTGCTCGGCTGACGTCGAGGCGTTGCAGGTCCCGGTTGTTGATCATGCTGGCGTACCTCATTCGTTCGGCGCGTCAGAGGGAAGCTGAGCGGCGCTGGGGTAGACGTGGTCGATGAAGCCGTAATCCTTGGCTTGCTCGGCGGTGAACCAGCGGTCGCGATCTGAGTCGGACTCGATCTGTTCGAGAGATTGACCGGTGTGTTCGGCGATCAGCTTCTGCATCGTGGACTTGATGTGCAGCGACTGCTCGGCCTGGATGCGGATATCGCTTGCCGTGCCGCCCAGACCGCCGGAGGGCTGGTGCATCATGATCCGGCTGTGCGGCAGAGCAAATCGCTTGCCCTTCGTGCCGGCGCAGAGCAAGAACTGGCCCATCGATGCCGCCAAGCCCATGGCCACCGTCGCCACGTCGTTCGAAATCCAGCGCATGGTGTCGTAGATCGCCATGCCGGAGTCGACCGAGCCACCCGGGGAGTTGATGTAGAGGTAGATGTCCTTGTTCGCGTCCTCTGCGTTCAGCAGCAGCATCTGGGCGCAGATGGCGTTGGCGTTTTCGTCTTTCACCTCTGATCCCAAAAAGATGATTCGGTTCTGCAGCAGCGCTTGATAGACGTTGTCGTCGAGTCCGATGTTGCCATTGCGGCTGGCGGCGCGAGGCTGCGTCACGGCAGCCAGAGAGGGATGCTCGAAGTTTGCGTTCACGACCCCGAACCTACGCCCCGGTACTGACGGAACCGGCTGTGTTTCGCCCGTGTTCGCTGTGGGCGCAGCCACCTGACAAGACCCCCCGCGACTTCACACCGCTGACCCGTCTCGTACCCTTTGTAGCCGGTGCTGACTCACGCTGCACGGTGCGAAATGCGGTCAAATCAGCGACCCGCCGAGTGTGGTCCTCGGCCCCTTAAGCTTCCGGCTGGTCGCTCGGGTTTGCCAACGTTGACGTGTCGGGCTCTAAATCACCGCTCAGATCAACCTTGTCCCCTTTGCCGTCGATCACTTCGGCAGCAGCGACGATCAACCCCAGCGCCTTGTTCCGCCGGATCTCGATCATGTACTCCTCAATGTGGTGTGGATGCTCCTTGAGATGGTCGGCGATCTGCTGTGGGCTTGAGCCTTCCTGCCGG
>DATFQP010000105.1:0-21484 GCA_035264145.1 Propionibacteriaceae bacterium | reverse complement strand
GGTGACCAGCACTTTCATCGCTACAGACTGTCCTCAGCGACCAACTCGCCGGGGCCTGACAGCGCCAACTCGGCCGCCGCGACGGCATCGAAGGACGGTGAGATCGGGACCAGCGGGGGACGTACGGTGCCCATTGGGTGCTCGTGCCGCTGCTGGGCGACACGTTTCAGGATCCCGGCGGAGGCATACTCCTTCGTCATGGCGCGGACTCGCTGCAGGTGAGCCGACAGGATCGCCGCTTGTTCAGCGCGGCCTGCTCGTACGTGCGAGTAGAGCGCCACGACCTGCTCGGGCACGATGTTGGCCAGGCCGGAGATGGATCCGTCGGCGGTCCGTAGCCGGGCCGGCAGGTCGTCCTCGGTGCCGACGAGCACGCCCTTGCCCCCAGCGCGGAGCGTCTCGGCGTAACCGGGCTCGCCGCCTGAGTCCTTGACTCCCCAGACGGGAAGGGACACCACGAGGTCGCTGGGGACCGGGACCGCGTATTTGGGGATGTGATAGACGACGACCGGGTGGCGGGTGGCCGCCAAGACCCGCTCGTAGTACACCCTCAAGCCTTCGATCTCTGCCGGCTTCCAGTAATACGGCGGAAGGACCAGCACGGCGCGTACGGGGAGGTCCTGCAAGAAGCGGAGCTGGTCGAGCGTGTCAGGCAGGTTGCCCTCCGCCACCGTTGCGATGATCTGCAGATCTCCGGTCCTGGCCACCAGCGCCTCGAATACCGGTCGTTTCTCTCGGGCCGCGATTGAGGGCCCCTCGCCGTTGGTACCGAACGGAACGATGCCGGTGACGCCCTGGCTGGCCAGCCATTCGACGTGCCCCAGGTACGCCTCCATATCGATGGAAAACCGATCGTCGTCCAGGAACGGGGTCACGTTGGCGACGTAAACGCCTTCGAGAAGGGCTGCTGGCTGTTCGGATGGCATGATCATCTCCCCAGGTCTGGCGTCTGGTCGAGGAAAGCGGTGAGCTCCCGACTGCTGGGCAACCCTTCGTAGTCGCCGAGGTTCTGCACGCAGAGCGCTCCCATCGCATTGGCGCTGCGCAATCGCTTCTCGGGCGCCAAGCCCCACAGGGCGGCGGCCAGGTATCCGGCAGCAAAGGCGTCGCCCGCCCCGACCGGGTCCAGCTGTCGCGCTGCAAATCCGGCGGACGTGTGTCGTTGGCCATCGACCACCGCAACGCAGCCCTTTGCGCCGAGTTTGAGGACGACCTCCGGTGGCCCGAGCTCCGATAGATGGTTGAGCGCAGCGTGCGACTCCTCCCAGCCCCAGAGCGCAGTGGCCTCTTCGTCGCCGACGAATAGCACGTCGATGAGGGGCAGCAGCGCTTCGGTAGCGGTACGGGCGGCCGCTGCCGTCCAGAGTCGGCTGCGGTAATTCACGTCGTAGCTCACCCGCACTCCGGCGTCCCGTGCGGCCGTCGCTGCCCACGGCAGAAACTCCGCACATTCCGGCGACAAGGCACCGGTGATTCCGGTCAGATGCAGAAAGGCGGCACCCTGCAGGACGCTGGGGTCGAAGGCACCCGGCGCCAGGGTAGCGGCCGCCGATCCGGTCCGGTAGTAGTACACCCGCAGGCGGCCGGCGACCTCCTCGCGGAGATAGAGGCCTGTCGGCCGGTCGGAAGTTCGCCTCACCGAAGCGGTGTCCACCCCCTCGGCTCGGAGCCGGTGCAAAACCAGTTCGCCGAGCTCGTCGTCGCCGAGCACGCTGATCCACGTCGCGGGAATCCCGAGGCGAGCGAGGCCGATCGCCACGTTGCTTTCCGCTCCACCGATGGACAGCGAGAGGTTGGTGGCGTGGCGAAGCCGGCCCGGGCTCGACGGCACGACCAGCGCCATCGTTTCCCCCGCGGTGATCACCCGACGATGATCAGTGGACTCAGGTGGCGTGGCCGCAGGTATGGCGTTCAGGGCTTGGGGCGGTGTCTCGGCGGTCACGCTGATCAAGCCTGGCCGGGCTCGAGCAGCACCTTCATGCCCCCGCCGACGTCGACTGTTACCCAGCGCGGTCGAGATTTCGGGACCGGTATCGGTCGGACGGCGACGACAGTGCCGCCTTCCCACACAAGCGCGTTCTGCTCAGTCATCGTTTGCGTCCCATTGTCGTTGGTGCTACTGCAAAGGTACGGTTCTTGATCTGAACGGCAACTCGCGACCCAATCGCCGGGCAGGAACTCTGCTTGCCGAGAAACTCTTAGCCCTGCTCTTGGTTGTGTTGATGCAGGCGCCACATTAGAAGCAGACGTAAGGGAGGAAGGATCGACCCGTGCTGCCCGCGCCCCCCATCGGTGATGACACAGCCCATCCGCGACCGCAGTTGCGGAGGCCCTGGATGGATCTTTCCGGGACGTGGGAATTCGTCTACGACGACGAAGACGTCGGTCGGGAGCAACGTTGGGCAGAGTCGACGAAACCCTTCGATCGGAACATCGAGGTTCCGTACCCGCCAGAATCTAAGCTGAGCGGGATCGGTGACGGCGGATTCCATCCAGTGGTCTGGTATCGCCGCACGTTCGCTTTGCAACCGGCCCCGGGTAACCGGCTCCTGCTGCACTTCGCCGCGGTTGACTACCGCGCCTCCGTCTGGGTCAACGACCGGCTTGTGGTGGAGCACGAGGGCGGTCACACGCCCTTCGCTGCAGATATCACTGATGTCCTGAGACCCGATGGCGGCCAAACGGTGGTGGTTCGCGCCGAAGACTTTCCGAGTGATCTTGGTCAGCCTCGCGGCAAGCAGGACTGGCTACCGGAGCCACACTCCATCTGGTATGGGCGCACAAGCGGTATCTGGCAGCCGGTATGGCTCGAAGAGGTATCGGCAGCTCATATCGATGTGGTGCACTGGACACCTGTACCGGAGACAGCTGCGATCCAGGTAACAGTCAGGACCGCTCGGATGCGACCCGGCCTTCGGCTTCGGATCAGATTGAGTTTGCGGGGCGAGATTCTGGCAGACGACGACTACGCCATTACTCAGCAGGAGATGCGCCGGACTATCACCCTCTCCAAGCCCTGGCTGACTGTGCAGTCGCGGGAGGTGCTTTGGACTCCCGAACATCCTCACCTGATCGATGCCGCCCTGGAGCTGTACGACGGCACTGAACTGGTGGATGCGGTCGCCAGCTACACAGCGATGAGATCGGTACGGGTGTCTGCCGGTCGATTTCAACTCAACGGCAAGCCGTATTTCCTGCGTCTGGTACTGGAACAGGGTTACTGGCCCGAATCCCACCTCGCTACGCCTAGCCAGGAGGCGCTGCAGCACGAGGTCAAGCTGATCAAGAGTTTTGGGTTCAACGGTGTCCGCATGCACCAGAAGATCAGCGATCCGCGCTTCCTCTACTGGTGCGACCGGCTTGGCCTGCTGGTATGGGGAGAGATGCCAGCTGCGTACGAGTTCTCGTCTCGAACGACGGGACGGCTGACCCGCGAGTGGCTGGAAGTGTTGGAGCGAGACCGGAGCCACCCCTGTGTTATTGCGTGGGTGCCGTTCAACGAGAGCTGGGGTGTGCCAAATCTGCCAACCTCGGCCGCCCAGCGTTCACTGGTCCGCGCGATGTACTTCCTCACAAAGTCCATCGACCCCACCAGGCCGGTGGTCGGTAATGACGGCTGGGAGCAGGTCGTGGCCGACATCACAACGGTGCATGATTACAGCGCCCGGGGGTCGACGCTGCATAACCGCTACGGCACTCCAGAAGCCGTGGAAGAGACGCTGACTCGGGTGCAGCCCAGTTATCGCTCGGTGCTACTTCCCCACACCCCGGTTGGCGAGCAGCCAGTGATGATCACCGAGTTCGGCGGCATCACGTTGTCCTCGGCCACCCGCGGTCAGGCGTGGGCGGGCTACGGAGCAGCCCCCGACGTCGAGTCATTCGTCAACCGGTACGCATCGCTCGTCGACGCGCTGCTGGACAGTCCCAGTATCACCGGCTTCTGCTACACCCAGTTCACCGACACTGTGCAGGAGCAAAACGGCCTGGTCACCGAAGAGCGGGAGCCCAAGGTCGCACCGGAACGAATCCGGGTGATCAACTGCCGTACCTCCGCCGCGGTTCCTGCTGACGACATCTTTGTCTTTCAGGTCGGAGACTATCCGGCCCCACTCGGCGATCGGGTGGAGCAGGCACAGGCGTCGTCTCCGGGTCCGAACGTCGAGTGATCAGCCTTCCTGGTGACCCCACCGGATATGGAGAATCTCGACTGTTGGGGATTGCGCCGACTACTTGGCCGTTCCGACAGACCGTTCGACTTACGAAGATGCGTCCCGGTTCGTCCGTGTCCAACGCTCACCACATTGGACGCCAGGCGGTGCCCAATTCCCGCATCGTGATCCGCAGCCATCGGTCTTGCCTGCCTCGCTGGGCCCAGTTGAGCAGAAACCGGGCTGGGTACACGTGACGGTTTCAGCGACAGCCGCTTACCATCACGACGATGGATTCCGATCACGACGTGAGCGAACGTAACAGCGTGATTTTGTTCGAGCGGCTGTGGCTCACATCGGGCGAGCGGTTGGCCGGGCGATGTCGTGGTCTGACGGATGAAGAGCTGTTGTGGGAACCGGTGGAAGGTTCGTGGAACTTGGTGTCCGATGCGGCCCACCCCGGGGGTTGGACCTATCCGTACGACTTCGACCCACCACACCCCCATCCGGTGACAAGCATTGGTTGGCGGTTTGTCCACTTGATCGGCGACAACGAGATCTATATGGAGCACGCCTTTGGGCCAGGTCTGCGCAACTTTCCCGACCTTCCGGTTCGTGGGACGGCGGATGAGGTGTTGGCGGACTGGGAAAACAGTCGCCGACCCGTGACGGCCTGGTTGGCGTCAGCGCGCGACAGTGACCTGATCGAACCCCGCCCAAGCCACTTGGGCGGCAGCAGAACCGCGGGGGAAGTGATGACCATCCTGCTGGACGAGCAGATACACCACGGAGCTGAGATCGCGTTGCTCCGGGACCTTTACCGGCGGTTTCGAGCCTGACCCTTGCCCTGAGTATGCCGCTGGGGTCGGCTTGTGGAACTCCACCTCGTGCGATCCAGAACCCCAAACCATGCCGCCAGCTTGGACGAAGCAAGGCCCATGGAGACCACTGCTTTTGTGACGTGCCGGTGTCGCTTCAGGCCGGCCGGTCATTAATGATCAGCCGGCGTCGGCCGCGAATGCTTCTTGTTCTTGAGCTGCCTGTAACTCCTCCAAGAGGGCCGGACGGGCTTGGGAATCCCACGCTCGAAACAGCACCGCATTTGCGACACCCATCGACTTGCCCTGCAATGCAGTGAAACTCGAGATCATGTGGCGGGGCGCGGGATGACCTGGGATCGCGGCCAGGTACTCGACATGCGCCTCCAGCGAGGCAATGCCGCGCTCCAGCGGTTCACCGCTGATGTCAACACCATGCGTTGCATGCTCGAATCCGTTCGTGAGGAGCCACCTAGTCGAATGCGGCTCAAGTCCGCCGTCGAGCAGCTCGGGAAACACCCACCGGTTCGCCGCGTCGCGCATCGCATCGACCGCCGCCAACCCGGCGACTCGGTGATCCGCCTGGTTCAAGCCGATGGCGAATTCGACGTCCCAAGCACCCGCCACAAGCGCGTCGGGACGAAACGACCGGATCGCCCGCGCGATATCGCGGCGCATAGCGATGCTGTATTGAAGCACTCCGTCGGGATAGTCAAGGAAGTCGACTTGAGTCACGCCGACCTCGTGTGATCCCTTGATCTGCTCACATACGCGCAACTCCGCTGTCGCCTTCGGGTCCATTGTGTCGATTCCGGCTTCGCCCCGTGTCAGCAGCAGATAGGCGACCTCGATGCCTTTCGCCGTCCAGGCGGCGACGGCCGACGAAGTGCCGTACTCCAGGTCGTCAGGGTGCGCGACGACACATAACACTCGAGTGAACGCGTCGTCGGGAAACGGCTGTACCGGTGGGAATTTCATGGAGCGAGGGTAGCGGGCGGCACGCTCGGAGGTACGACGAAGAGATGAGGACAAGTTGTCGCGAGTTGGCAGTTGCGTCGCCACCCGACTCCGGATTAGTTCTACGCCCGGCCGGCCTTCTTCAATACTCGGAGCGTTCCTGTCATGACCGAGGTAAACGACTTGCCGTCCAGACCGTGGCCTGGAGCGAGCGTAATCCCAGTCTGGGTGGCAACTGCCTGGACGTCGACGAACCGCCGGATGCCGTCTTGTCCTTGGCGCCGACCGAGCCCGGAGTTCTTCATTCCGCCCATCGGTGCATCGATGCTGCCCAAGGTTGCGCCGAAGCCCTCGTTGACATTCACCGTGCCGCATTTGATCTTGCTCGCTACACGCCGCCCGCGATCATGGTCAGAGGTCCATACGCTGGCGTTGAGGCCATATGCGGAATCGTTGGCCCGCGCCACTGCCTCGTCCTCGTCGATGACCGGATACATGCTGACGACCGGGCCGAACGTCTCATCGGCGTAGCAGTCCATTTCCGGCGTCACGCCGATCAGAATGGTCGGCTCGTAGAACAGCTCGCCCAGGTCTTCCCGCCGCCGACCGCCGGCCAACACGGTGGCTCCTTTGGCCCGCGCATCCTCGACATGCGCACTGACCCGCTTCAGATGATCTTGGTTGATCAAGCTGCCCATATCGTGCTCGAAGTCTGGTCCGTGGCCGAGCCGGATCGCCTGCGTGTGCCTGACAAAGGCCCGGCTGAACGCTTCGAAAAGCGGCTCGGCAACGTAGACGCGTTCGATTGCCAAGCACGTCTGGCCAGCGTTGACAAAGGACGCCCGCACCGCGCATTCCGCCGCGGCCGCGACGTCTGCGTCATCTAAAATCACCATCGGGTTCTTGCCGCCGAGCTCCAGCGAGCATCCGATCAGCCGGTCCGCGCACTGGGCGGCCACCGTACGGCCCGTGGCGGTCGACCCTGTGAAACAGACGTAGTCGCTGACGTCGATCAACTCTCGTCCGATCACCACGCCGCGTCCGTGTACCACCTGCCATAGGTCAGGCGGCAGCCCGGTTTTGCGCAACAGTTCGACCGCCGCCAGTGCAACCAGCGGAGTCTTGTGATCAGGTTTGAGCATGATTGCGTTGCCGGCGACCAGAGCCGCTAGCCCGTCGCAGAATGCGATGGTGAGTGGATGGTTCCACGGCGCGATCACGCCGACCAGACCCTTTGGAACGTAGTGCCGGTCGACCCGGGTCAACAGCGGCAGGATCCCGCTGCCACGCTCTGATCGCAGATAGCGCCGCGCTGTACGTCCGTAGTATCGAGCTGTGAGCGCAAGATGAAACACCTCTAGGGCGGCACTCAGCCTGTCCTTGCCGTCCGACTGCAGCAGGTCGATGAAGTAATTGCGCTGATCCAAGAGATGATCATGAAAATCGAGTAGCAGCCGAGCCCGCTCGGCTGTCGGTCGAGCAGCCCATGCGGCCTGTGCACGGTGCGCGAGCTGGGCGCCCACCTCGATATCGGCCGATGTGGAGGTCGGTAGCTCGCCTATCACCTGACCGGTGATTGGTGAGCGGAGCTCCACGGAAGGCCCAGTCGCCGTGAGCAGCGTTCGCAGCCGCGGGAGCTCTGGGGATGAAACAACTGCGACGTCGATCATGGGGCCCAGAGTAATGGTGGTCCCTGTCGTGACCGTCGGCAGCGCGAGTCAACACAAAGTGTGCTGGTGGCCGCCATTTGACCGTCGTTCGTGACCGCCCGGCGTTACCTTGTCGGGCTTCACACCGGCGTTGCTTCCGCGCGAGCCTGACGCGCGGCGCGTCTCTCCTCGAACCGGCCTGCTTGCCGATCGAGCTCCTCGAAGTAGCTGCCAAGCTGCTCGCGCGCCTGCTCCCCCTCGCCAGACAGCCCGCCGCGATCCCAGACGTCCCAGGAGCGCAAGATCGGAGCCAGCACCTCGTCTCGGTGGATCCGCAGGTCGTAGATGCCAGCCATGGCGATCTGCACCGAACGCCGAGTGAAGCCCTCAATGGTGTTACCAGGCATCTGGAATGTGCTGACGACGTCCCAGATCGCCCGCATGGTCTCATTGGGAGCTAGCTCGAGCGCTGCCTGGAGCACGTTCCGGTAGAAAACCATGTGCAGGTTCTCGTCCTGCGCGATTCGCGCCAGCAGTTGCTCACCCACCGGATCCTCGGTGTAGCGGCCGGTGTTGCGATGGGAGATACGGGTCGCCAGCTCCTGGAACGAGACATATGCCACGGTGTGCAGCATGTCCAGGTTGTACAGGCTGTCAAAGCCCTGCGTCATGTGCGCCATGCGTTCGCGTTCAAGGGCCACCGGGTTGACGGCGCGCGTGGTCAGCAGGTAATCGCGGATCGCGATCCCATGCCGGCCCTCCTCGGCGGTCCACCGACCGATCCAGGTGCCCCAGGCGCCGTCTGTGCCGAACGACTCATAGATGTCGCGGTGATAGCTCGGCAGGTTGTCCTCGGTAAGGAGGTTGACGACGAGCGCAGTGCGGGCGACTTCACTCACTCGAGATTGCGATGGATCCCAGGCATCGCCGTCCAGGGGGCCGTCGAAATTGCGACCATCGCTCCACGGCACGTACTCGTGGGGAAACCACTCGCGGGCCGCCCTGAGGTGGCGATCCAATTCGCGCCCGACGACCGGCTCCAGCTCGGTCAGCAGCTCGATCTGGGTCCACGGTGGCATCAATCGCTCCTTACGCCTGCATAGGTTACGTCATCGTAGCTTCCGGGAGGTCAAGAACGATCGCGGTGACCGTCTGAGGAGGAGGCGCACTACACGTAGCGATACATGGCGCCCCACGCGGTGATTGGCGGGACGGGTTGACTTCTGAGCAAACATCCGTTTAGATCGATTTAGGTCTTAGATCGATCTAAAGCTCAGGGAGGCGAAGCTCCGTATGACACGTGTAACGGTGATGGACGTCGCCCAGCACTGCGGCGTCTCACGAGCCACAGTCAGCCTGGTGCTGAACAACAGCCCGCTGGTTGCCGCCAGTACCCGTGACCGCGTCCGGCAAGCCATGACCGAGCTCGGGTACGTCTACAACCGCGCCGCGGCGTCGCTGCGCACGCGGCATAGCGACGCAGTTGGTGTAGTGCTGACTAACATCACCAACCCCTATTTCGCTGAGTTCGCGACTGGCGTTCAAGACGTCCTCATGAGCAGTGCCACTGTGCCGCTGCTCGCGGTCAGCGGCGAGGATCGTGGGCTGCAGCACCGGCTCGTCACGTCATTGGTGGAACGCAATGTGGACGGCATTGTGCTGATACCTGCGCATGGCACCATCTCGAACGACCTGCCAGATCTGTTGGGAACCCCCCTGGTGTTGATGGCCCGCCGACTGAATGGGATGGATGTCGACTATGTGGGTGCGCAAAACCGCGACGGAGGATATGCGGCGGCAGAGCATCTCGACAGCCACCGCTGTCGTCGCTTTGCCTTTGTCGGCGGCTACACCGACTCCTCGGCTCGGGCCGAACGGGCCGGCGGAGTCGAGGAATTCCTAAGCGAACGCGGCCTGACGCTTAACCCTGGCCGCTCGGTGGTGTGCGAACCGTCGCGGCCGCAGGCACGGGAAGCTGCGATGCAGCTACTGACCATAGATCCCGAAGTTGACGGCATCGTCTGCTTCAGCGACGTGGTGGCGTTCGGCGTCCTCGACGCAATCGCTGACGTGGGCCGCGGCGTCGGATCCGACGTACGCGTGATCGGCTTCGACGACGTGCACGACGCCGGACTCAACCGACCATCCCTGAGCAGCGTCGCTGTGCCTGCTCGGGAGACCGGCCGCCGCGCCGCTCAACTCGTCCTGGAGCGCGCGGCTGGCTCAACCGAGCCGACCGTACGCGAAGAGTTTCCAGTCAAGCTCGAGCCGCGTGAGACCTGCGGTTGCCCCCGTCCCCAAGTACTCGCCTGACCCGCATCGTTCGGAGGATCCTGAGACATGCGAAACGTACCGGTGCTGAGCGGCGGTGAAGCCGCGAAGCTGATCGCCGACTCCGCGGTGATCACCATCTCATCTTCGTCCGGACTTGGCTGTCCTGACGCTGTCCTGAAAGCGATTGGGCAGCGTTTCAAAGAGACGGGTTCTCCGGGAAATCTGACCACGCTGCATCCCATTGCCGCGGGGGACATGTACGGCATCAAAGGGATCGATCACTTGTGCCGCCCCGGCCAACTCCGCCGGGTGCTGGCGGGCTCGTATCCCTCAGGTGGCTCCAAGCTGGACCCGCCGCTGATCCGGCAGTTGATCCACAATGATCAAATTCAGGCCCTCAACATCCCGAGCGGCGTGTTGTTCCAGATGCATCGTGCTGCCTCTACCGGACAGCCGGGAGTGCTGACCGAAGTCGGACTAGGCACGTACGCAGACCCACGGCTCGAAGGCGCCAAGATGAACGCCGTCACTGACGACTTCGTCCAGTTGATGCAGGTCGACGGCGACGACTACCTGTTCTACCCTGCGGTTCACGTTGACGTCGCGATCATCCGAGCCACTACCGCCGACCCTCACGGCAACCTCTCGTACGAAGAAGAGTGCAGCACCCTCGGGGCGCTCGACCAGGCCTACGCCGCACATAACAAGGGCGGCATCGTCATCGCCCAGGTCAAGAGACTGTCCGAAACCCAGCTTTCGACACAGGATGTCCACGTCCCCGGGATCCTCGTCGACGCTGTCGTTGTCGACTCCGATCAGATGCAAACCACACAGATCTTCTACGACCCCGCCCTATCCGGAGAAATACATCGCGACCTAGATGACATTGAGCCCGTCGAGTTCGGGCTCGAAAAAGTCATAGCACGTCGGGCCGCTGCCGAGTTGCAGGTCAATGCCATCGTCAATCTCGGCTTTGGAATCTCCGCCGCCATCCCGCGGGTGCTGCTCGAGGAAGGCCACGCCGACGACGTCACGTGGGTCATCGAGCAGGGCGCGGTCGGCGGCTTCCCGGCGACCGGGTTCGCGTTTGGGTGCGCACTGAACCCGGAGGCGCTGCTGCAAAGCATCGACCAGTTCACGCTGCTGCAGGGCGGCGGGTTCGACGTGGCGATGCTGTCGTTTCTGGAGGTTTCGGCGGCGGGGGATGTCAACGCTTCCTCGCTGCCGGCGCGCCCGCACGTCACGGCCGGCGTGGGCGGCTTCAATGACATCGTCACGCGTGCGCCCAAGATCGTTTTTTCCGGCTACTTCACCGCTGGCAAGAAGGACATCCAGGTCGAGCATGGCCAGCTCCGGATCAGCTCCGATGGCCCGATCGCAAAATTCGTCCCTGAAGTAGCGCAGATCTCTTTCTCCGGCGAGATGGGCCGCAAGCGACGCCAAGAGGTCCTCTACATCACCGAACGCTGCGTCATCGAGTTGACCGAAGATGGGCTGACTGTGATCGAAATTGCGCCAGGAGTCGATCTTGAGAAAGACATTCTCGCCAAGGGTGAAGTGCCGCTGCTGGTCAGCCCAGACCTGCAGCAAATGTCGGCTGCCTTGTTCAGGCCTGAACCGATGGGGCTGATCTTGTCTCGCAAGCCATCGCGGATCGCCCAACTCGTCCGTGAGCCAGCACCCGGATCCGACCCCCATAGCCCGAATGGCCAGCCCGTCCGTTGACCGGAAGGAACCCACCATGATGCCCGCCACTCACTACGATTACGTGATCATCGGCGCCGGTGCCGCTGGATGCGTAGTGGCCAACCGCCTGTCCGCCGACCCCAACAACACCGTGCTCTTGCTCGAAGCCGGCGGCAAAGATTGGTCGCCATTGGTTCACATGCCAGTTGGGTTCACAAAGCTCAGCGGTCCCCGTTATAACTGGGAGTTCTCCACTGTCCCGCAGCCGCAGCTGAACAACCGGGAACTGTGGTACCCCCAGGGCCGAACGCTAGGCGGCAGCACGTCAATCAACGCGATGATCTACATTCGCGGCCAGATAGAGGATTACGAGGCCTGGTCGGCACTGGGCAACAAGCACTGGGATTACGAGGAAGTGCTGCCGTTCTTCCGGCGGGCTGAAGCAAACGAGCGGCTCAACGATCGTTATCACAGCAGCGTCGGCGCCGTGAATGTCACGGAGCAGGTTCAGCACAACCCGCTGAGCAAGGCCTTCGTGCGCGCCGCACAGGAGCTTGGCGTTCATTTCATTGCCGACTTCAATGGCGCTGCTCAGGAAGGCGTCAGCTGGTACGACGTCACGCAGAAGAACGCACGGCGCGAGAGCACCGCCACGGCATACCTAAAGCCGATCCGGTCGCGGAAGAACCTCACCGTCATCACTCACGCGCTGGGTCGAAAGATCATCGTGCGAAGCGGCCGGGTCACGGGATTGGACATGTTGATCGATGGGAAGCCGGAACACGTGCACGTCGACCGTGAGTTGATCTTGAGCGGCGGTGCGATCAACTCACCTCGGCTGCTGCTTCTCTCTGGCATCGGCCCTGGCGATGAGCTTGGCGCGCTCGGCATTCCCATCGCGCACGATCTGCCGGGTGTAGGCAAGAACTTGCAAGACCACATGGACGTCTATCTGACGGCCGTGACCGCCCCGGTCAGTTACAACTCCTCCGACCGGCCCGACAAGGCTGTGCTGGCAGGCCTGCAATACATCACCACCAAGACCGGGCCACTCACCGCTTCGGTCTGTGAGGCTGGCATGTTCGTACGCAGCGGTACCGACGTAGCGACGCCCGATATCCAGATGCACGCTCTGCCGGCTTACGTCATCGATCACGGCAGGATGCGGATCAAGGGCCACGGCATGACGATCAACACCTGTCATCTGCGGCCCCGTAGTGTCGGATCGGTCTCACTGCGCACCGCGAACCCGGAGGATCCGCCGGCGATTGATCCCGCGTTCCTCACTGACCCGTACGACTGGGAAAAGTCCTTGGAAGGCTTCCGGTGGGGGCGGGAGATGATGCGCAGCAAGGCATACAAGCCCTTCGTCCTCAAGGAATTCCTGCCCTCCCAAGACGTGAAGACCGACAAGGACATCCGGCAATACGTCAAGCAGTGGGCCAAAACCGACTACCACCCGGTCGGCTCCTGCAAGATGGGCGACGACGATCTCGCCGTTGTCGATGAAGAGCTCAAGGTCCGCGGCATGGAAGGGCTCCGAGTGATCGACGCCTCGATCATGCCCAAGTTGATCAGCGGCAACACCATGGCCACCTCGACCATGATCGGCGAGAAGGGCGTCCACCACTTGCTCCACGGCCTTAACCCGCCCGACCCCAGCGACGGCCCGACATGAGCCAATTCGAGCAGGCGGATATAGGCCGGGTCCAGTTGGAGTCAGAACGGGAGGTCAGCACGATCCTCCTGGACCGGCCCCACAAGCACAATGCCCTCACTCCGGAGATGCTGGAGCAGCTCGAGCAGATCCTGATCGCCCTCGATTCTGACCGAGACGTCCGAGTCGTCCTGCTCACCGCAGTAGGTGAGCGCTCATTCTGTGCCGGCGCTGACATCAAACGCTTCAAGGCGCTGCAGCCCCTCGACATGTGGGCACACTGGACCCGCCTGGGGCACCGGGTGTTCGACCGCCTCGCAGGACTCCGGCAACCGACCGTTGCAGCCGTTACCGGCAACGCGTATGGCGGGGGTTTCGAGTTGGCGCTGGCGTGCGATCTGCGGATCGTTGCCGAGGATGCCACGCTCGGTCTGACAGAGGTCAACATAGGCGCCCTCCCCGGCTGGGGCGGCAACGGACGGCTGCGCGATCTAATCGGCACCGGACGAGCCAAGGAGCTGATCTTTACCGGTGAGCCGCTCACGGCGGAACGTGCCCTGGGCTGGGGCGTCGCCAACCAACTCGCGCCCAGGTCGAAGGTCATCGACGCCGCCCAAGCATTAGCCGACAAGATTGCCGGCCGAGCCCCCATCGCTGTACAGATGGCTAAGCAGGCCATCGATTCCGGCGACGCCTTTCGGGCAATGGAGCAAGTCAGTTCCGCCGCCACTGCCTTTACCGAGGACGCCGCCGAAGGGTTCGCGTCCTTCACCGAGAAACGTGAGCCGCACTACCGCGGCACGTGAATTCATCCATCAAGTAATCATCCGCACCGACTGAAAGACTGTTATGACCACGATCACTAGCGCCGCGCCGCCCACCAGCACGTCCAACATCTGGCCCAACATCATCAGTGGCCGTGAGGTTGGCGGGGGAGGCGACGAGGTGCTGCGGGACAGCCCGGCCCACGATGTCCGTGTTGCCAGCTACCACAGCGCGAGCGAGGCCGACGTCGATACCGCTGTCGCCGCAGCGCACAGAGCTTTCAGAGGTGGTGACTGGCCGCGGACATCGGGTGCTGAGCGGGCCGCGCTACTTCGGCGTGTCGCGGGTCGAATCGAAGCGGAACTCGACGAGTTGGCCTTGATCGAAACGCTGGAATCTGGAAAGCCGATCTCGCAGGCCAAAGACGAGGTGGCTAGCGCTGCAGGGATTTGGTACTACGCCGCGAGCCTTGCGCAGCACGCGTACGGGGACGCTCACAACCACCTGGGTCCGAACTACCTCGCGGTGACGGTAAAGGAACCGGTCGGTGTCGTCGGTGTGATCACACCTTGGAACTTCCCGCTCTTGATCGTTTCCCAAAAACTTCCATTCGCACTTGCAGTCGGGTGCACGGCCGTTGTGAAGCCAAGCGACCTCACACCTGGCACCACTACCCGGCTGGTGCAGATCTTGCATGACGAAGGTGCACCCAACGGCGTTGTCAACCTGGTTCATGGCGGCAGTGACGTTGGTGGCTGGCTTTCGAGTCACCCCGGCACGCACATGACCACGTTCACCGGATCTACTGGCGTCGGCCGTATGGTCGCCCAAGCTGCCGCGAAGGACCTGAAGAAGGTCAGCCTGGAACTGGGCGGCAAGAACCCACAGGTCGTCTTCCCCGATGCTGATCTTGACGCCGCCCTCGAAAAGGTTGTCTTTGGCGCGTATTTCAACCAGGGGGAGTGTTGCAATGCCGGCTCCCGACTCTTGGTCCATGCCGACGTCGCCGACGAGTTCACCGAACGGGTCGTGGAGCGTGCAAAAGATGTTGCCGTTGGGGATCCGCTCGATCCCACGACGAAGGTCGGCGCGTTGATCTCCGAGAGGCATCTCGGTGTCGTTCGTGGCTATGTTGATCTTGGCCAGGCCGAAGGTGCGTCGGTCGCGCTTGGGGGCAGCCAGCTCGACTCGGACCATGGACGCTACTTCTCGCCCACGGTGCTGGCCGGCGTTCCCAAGACCGCCCGTGTTGCTCGAGAGGAGATCTTTGGCCCGGTGCTGTCGGTGGTCAAGTTTGCTGATCTTGCTGAGGCGGTGGAGATCACCAACGCCACGGGATACGGACTTAGCGCCGGCGTCTGGAGCCGCGATATTGATACTGCGCTTGGCTATGCGCGGGCCACCAACGCCGGAACGGTCTGGGTCAACTGTTACATGGACGGTTTTCCGGAAATCTCCTTCGGCGGATATGGCGCCTCCGGCATCGGTCGGGAGCTCGGCAGGACGGCCATCGACGAATACATCGAACACAAGAGCACGATCATCCGCACCGGTGCCCCGGCTCCTTCCTGGGTAGGCGGTGTCGGCGAGAAGTGAGGTAGGGACCGATGTATGGGAGCTCTCGACGCCTCACCGGTGGTGGCATTCCACCGGCGCCACCGCTGCGCGAGGGTGCACTCGTCACAGCTGATCAAGCCATTGTGACGGCCGATGTGGTGATCATCGGCTCCGGCATGGGTGGCGGCACCCTTGCTTGGGCGCTCAAGGACAGGGGATTGGACGTGTTGATCGTTGAACGCGGCCAGTTTCTGCCTAGGGAACCGGAGAACAGCCAGCCCGATCATGTGTTCATAAAGAAGCGCTATGTCACCTCAAAGCCGTGGTATGACGCCAAGACAGGTCAACCCTTCCAGCCGGGCGTTTACTACTGGGTGGGCGGGAACACCAAGATGTACGGCGCTTGCCTGCCGCGGTTTCGGCGCAGCGACTTCCAGGAGGTGGCCCACCACGATGGCGTGTCTCCGGCGTGGCCATTCAGCTACGACGATCTGGAGCCCTTCTTCGGCCAAGCCGAACAGCTTTTCCGCGTCCACGGCTCCATCGACGAGGACCCGACAGAACCACCTCATTCCACCGAGTACCCGTATCCACCACTCCCCCACGAGCCGGCAGTCGAGCGCTTTGCGAACATGCTGTACCTGCAGGGTCTGCACCCGTTCCACATGCCCTCCGCCATGCACCTACCGTCGCTTGCCGAACGGCTCGCCGATACCACCGCCGACGGCTCGCCATCGTCGACCGGCAACAAGAGCGACGCCGAGAACCGCGCCGTACGGCCCGCTCTGGAATCGTCAACGGTACGGTTGCTGCTTGGTGCGTACGTACGACGGCTGTACACGAGCCCGGACGGGCACACGGTCAGCTTCGCGGAGGCACAGGTAGGGGAGCGGACGGTACGGATTGAGGCGAAGACCTTCGCCGTCTCCGGTGGGGCCGTGAATTCCGCTGCTTTGCTGCTGCGCTCAGTAAGCAACCAGCATCCCAACGGATTGGGCAACTCCTCCGGGCTGCTGGGCCGCAACTACATGGTTCACAACAGCACGTTCTTTCTGGCCGTGGATCCGAGACGGCGCAACGACACCGCATGGCAGAAGACTCTCGGGCTCAATGACTGGTATGAGGCTGGGCCGGACACGCGGTACCCGCTCGGCAACTTGCAGATGCTCGGCAAGCTGCAGGCGCCGATGGTCAAGGCTGCACGGCCTTGGGCGCCGCTTTGGGCGCTGAAAGTGGTCACTGACCGCAGCCTGGACGTATACCTCACCACGGAAGACTTACCCCGGCCGGACAACCGGGTCACAGTCGACGGCGACAAGATCATGATTAGCTGGACGCCGAACAACATCGCCCCGCACCACGAACTCGTGAAGCGGGTCAGTCAGACGGTCCGCAAGGGCGGCTACCCGATCGTGCTCACTGAACGCATGGGGATTGCGACCAACTCCCACATGTGCGGCACCGCAGTGGCCGGGAGGAATCCAGCCACCAGCGTTCTCGACCCGATCTGCCGCAGCCACGATGTGAGCAACCTGTACGTCGTGGACAGCAGCTTCTTTCCCTCCTCGGCCGCTCTGAACCCCGCGCTGACCATCGGTGCGAACGCGCTCCGCGTCGCGCCCACCATCGTCGCTCGCACTCGGTGACGGACACCGCGGACTGTCCGCCCGCTGACCTGCTTTGACCGATCCACGATCAGAAGGCAATGACCCATGTCCAATCTCACGTTCGGGCTCATTGGAGCCAGCAATGTGGCCGCCAGCCGCATGGTCCCCGCATTCCAGGCGAACGGGCTCATCCCGAAGGCGCTGTTCGACACTGATAGGGAACGGTTCCGCTACTGGCGTGAACACGATCTCGATCTGGTCACCACCGATCTTGATGAGCTGTTAGACAGCGATATTGATGCTGTCTACATCTCTTCCCGCAACCATCAGCATGCCCCGCAGGCAATCGCTGCCGCTGAGGCGGGGAAGCACATCATCGTCGAGAAGCCCATGGCGCTCACGCTTGCCGATGCGCGCTCCATCGTGGCCGCCGCGGACCGGGCGGGGGTTGTACTGGCGGTAAATCATCACCTGCCGGCAAGTCCGCTCCACGCAACAGCGCGTCAACTGGTGGCCGATGGCCGAATCGGTGCACTGTATTCGGCCCGGATCAACCATGCTGTGCTACTGCCCGAGAACCTGCGCAAATGGCGCCTCACCGACGTGCCGGGAGGAGGCGTCGTCTTCGACATCACCGTCCACGACGCATCCGTACTCAATCCTTTGTTCGGCGCCCCGCCGGTGCGAGTCACCGCTCTGGGCGTCGCACAGGCGACATGGAACCAAGCCCGGACACGTGACTCGGTCATGACGATCTTGGAATACGCCGCTGGTGATCATGGCCGTCCCGGTCTGGCCCAAACCCATGACGCGTTCACCGTCCCATACCCAGGAACCAGCATGGAGATCCACGGCGAAACCGGTGCCATCCTGATCGGAGATGCCATGACCCAGGACACGCCAGGGACCGTTGAGCTCCGCAGCGCGGCAGGTGTCGAGCCCATCAACGTCGATGTGAGTGATGACCTGTACCACATCAATGTCCGCGCGTTTGCCTCTGCCCTGCGAGGCAGGGGCCGGCCGACCGCCACGGGCCAGGATGGCCTTGACGCCTTGGAAGTTGCGCTCGCCGTCGAAGAATCGCTACGGAGCGGCAGGACCGTGAACCTCACAGAACTCAGGTGAGGCGCTCGGGTCAGAGTCCAACCGGTGCGCATTCACCAGATGTGGTTTTGATCAGGCCAGGAGGTGGCTGCGAGCGACGGCGGACCCTCGCTTGCAAGGTATTGGCGGCGCGGTTCCGGGGGACGCGAGCGACCCGGGACCATGCCGTGGCTCTCACTTATGCTGCGGATGCGGGGCAGTGCTTCACCGGTGCCGAACAGAAGGACCACAGATGGGCTGGGTCAAGCAGGAACAGGACTCCTTGGTGGAGACATTCCGAACCACCGACCCGGACGCCCCGACGCTGTGCGAGGACTGGAATGTGCGCCGTCTGCTCGCTCACCTGATCCAGCGCGAGCACGACCCCGTTGCGAGGATTGTGGACTCGGTCGCGCGGAAGCCGCCGGGCCAGGAGCCCGGGCTCAACAAGCTCACGAGCCAAGCAAGTACCTGGGAGGGCTACGACGCCCTGATCGATCGGTTCAGCCAGGGCGCTCCGCGCTGGTCTCCGATGAGCTGGGCGGCGGACAAGTTCAACCTCGTCGAGTACCTCATTCACCACGAGGACATCCGGCGCGCCGGTGAGGAACCGGCCGAGCCAAGGGATCTGCCCGAAGCGGAACAGGATGCGGTCTGGCAACAGCTTGGGTTGCTCGCCAAGGTCCGACTTCGCAAGTCACCGGTCGGCGTTCGCCTGGCGACGCCGAACGGCAAGAGTCGTGTTACGAAAGCCGGTGATGGTGTGACGCTGACCGGCGAGCCGGTCGAGCTGGCGTTGTGGCTCAGCGGTCGACATGGTCCCGCGCAGGTCGCGGTGACCGGCTCTCCGGAGGCGATCGACGCATTCCAGGCTTGGAGAGCGCACGCCATCGAGGGTTAGCTGCCCGGGCAACTCTCGGTCAGCGTGGAGCGTAGCGCCTGCGTCGCTGAGCCGACCTGCTTCATGGCTGCGGCGATTGCTGGCGCCTTCTCTCTGAGATTGCCGGCTGTGATGCCGCTTGCCGCCGTCTGCAAATCGGCGAACGCCGCTTTGACTTGCTGCACGGCGGGCTGAAGCGCCGGCGAGGCCGAGGCCTCCGCTTTGTCCAGTTTGCCCTTGACGTCGGCGATCGCGGTGGTCAATGCCCTAACACCGTCCTCAGTAAGCCTCACCTGTGTGAGGGCATCGAGAGACGACTTGAGCGCCGCGACGTCCGCACAAGCCGCTGTAGGCGTGACTGTCGTTGGCGTCGCCGTCGGGGGTGCGGCGGTTGTCGCAGCCGGACCGGTCTGGCTCGGCTCGGAGTTAGCGCCACAGCTCGTCAGTATGAACAGCAGGCCAACGGCCAGAACCGCAGCAAAACCGGATCGAGGAGCGCGGTGGAGTCGCATCTGGGTGTTCTCCTAGAGAGCGGCCGTTTTGTGCACGCTACACCCCGTCGCAGCCGATCGATGATGATCAACCAATTGCCGGGGTGCCCAGCCGATGAGGCAGACGTAGCGCGCGGTCGTCGGCATGCCCGGAGCGTCGCGCTCCCCGGGAGTTGGGGTGCGACCTTGCAGCGACACCCGCGCCTGTGGTGGCAAACGCGCGAGACGACCTGCTGATCCGTGTACTGACAGGTCCTGTTTCTTCGCCCGGCCTGGCTCTAGCGTCATGACCATGGATCACCGCAGAGACGTCTGCCGTTCGTCACCTACGCCGTCAGCGGCCTGGGCAGCGTTCAACGCGACTATGCCGCCGCTTGCCCCGGGCGCGCCGATTGCCGACGGTTTGGCCGTCCGTGGTGCAGAGCTCACCCACCACCGGGCCGAGGTCGAGTCCTGGCTCCAGCGGCAGGGCTGCGCAGCGGCTGACCGCCACCAGCTCAACACCCGGCGCCACAACCGGCCACCCTATGAATTCACGCTGCCTTAGGCTCATGCCGTAAGACCCGCTGGCTGGTTGTCCAGTTGGGTCAGCGCCTTCTCGATGATGGTTGCGAAGGCATCGAGATCCTCGGGGCTCAATGCGTCGAAGACGAGGCGCCGAACAGCCTTCACATGGCCCGGCGCTGCCTGTTCAATGGCAGCGCGACCCTGCGGTGTGATGACAATGAACGCGCCGCGGCCGTCCTCGGCACACTCCACGCGCTGCACGAGGCGCCGCCGCTCCATTCGAGTGACGTGGTGGGAGACTCGGCTGCGCTCCCACTGCAGGAGCCGGGCCAAGTCGGTAACCCGTATCCGGCCCTCGGGGCTATCGGTGAGGTGGACCAGCACCTCGAAGTCAGGCATTGACAGGCCGGCGTCGTCTTGTAGCTCTTTATGTAGCGCTGCGGACAGCCGCGCGTTCAGTGTCAGCCATCGCCGCCATACGCGTTGCTCCTGGGCGGTCAGCCACTGGACGTCAGAGCCCATGCCACTGATACTACGCTGGAATAGTTGACATGTCACATAAGTTAACCTTAATGTAAGTGACACGTCACTAACTAGGCGTGAATCCAAAGACCCTAGGAGCACAGCATGACTACCAGCGCCATCCCCGCCACCTTGTCCGACCTGTCCGGCACCTACGTCATCGACCCGGCCCACACGCGTCTCGGGTTCGTCGCCCGGCACGCGATGGTCACCAAGGTCCGCGGCGCGTTCAACGAGTTCGAGGGCAGCGCGGTCGTGGACGGCACCGACTTGAGCAGGTCGACCGGCCAGCTGACCATCCAGGCGGCTAGCATCGACACCCGCAACGAGCAGCGCGATGCCCACCTGCGCAGCAACGACTTCCTCGCGATGGAGGAGTACCCGCAGATCACCTTCGTCGCCACCAGCGTCCGCCAGGCCAGTCCGACCACCCTGGAGGTCACCGGTGACCTGACCATCAGGGGCGTCACCAATTCAGTGACCATCCCGTTCGAGTTCGAGGGCGCCGCCACCGATCCGTTCGGCAATCTCCGGGTCGGGTTCGAGGGTTCCGCGGTCATCAACCGAAAGGACTACGGCATCACCTGGAACGCCGCCCTGGAGACCGGTGGAGTCCTGGTGAGCGACAAGATCACTCTCGAGTTCGAGGTTTCCGCCATCAAGACCGCCTGACCTTCAGCAGCCTCTAGCGTGTGCGGTGCCCGATCGACTACCTCGCGGTCGGGCACCGCACACGCCCTACGTAGGGTTGCGTCCCACTCCAAGTGCGGCCGTTCTGCCGAGCGGCACTCAGCATGCTCCAGCGCCAATGTCAATGTGCGGCACCTCAAGACAGGTTGGTGAGCGGCTTAGTGCGAAGCCCACGCCAGATACGGCGACCACC
>DATFQP010000104.1:0-4654 GCA_035264145.1 Propionibacteriaceae bacterium | reverse complement strand
GGCATCCTGCTCGATGGGACGATCGCAGCATGTCGGCGACGAGCGGGCACCGTTGAAGCGTCGCGCACGAAGACGCCGCAGCCAAAAGGCCCCGACTAATGGCTGAGACTCAGGCGCCCGGATCATGAGCGCAGCATCACCTGAAATGCGACAACGAAAGGAAGCCATGGGAAACAGGATCATGGGAGCGGTCGTCTCACTTGACGGTTACATCGCGGACGCCAACGGCGCAGACCACCCCTTCTTCGCCAGCATGGGATCGGACGGCGTCGTCACCCTGGCGAACCCGTCGCGTGTGGTCCAGGGCGACCGGGTGACACACCTGCTCTACGACGTCGTGCGGACGGCCTTCCAGGATGAAGCGGCACGATGCTGACCGCCAGCTTCTGGAGAACCCGGCGAGCTGCCGCTATCGCCGGCATCGTCTTCGGCGTTCTGCTGATCACTGCGATGGTCATGGCGCGGATTGCGCTCGAGGAAGGCAGCTTGGAGTCACTAGAAAACGATGCCGGTCGGCGAAGGCTGATCCGCTTCAGTCTCAACCTGGTCCCGTTCGCCGGAATCGCCTTCCTTTGGTTCATCGGAGTCATCCGGGAGCAGATCGGCGTTGTCGAGGACCGGCTTTTCTCGACCGTATTCCTCGGCAGCGGCCTGCTGTTTCTGGCCATGATGTTCTCGGGGACGGTCACCTCGACCAGCCTCCTGGAAATGCTGGCCGGGCGGACCCCGAACATCGACATCTGGGCGTACGGTCGCAGCTCCACGCAGGTACTCATCTCCGTCTACGCTATGCGGATGGCGGCGGTCTTCACGCTCTCGGTCAGCACGCTCGGGCTCCGCACCTCCGCAATACCGCGCTGGGTTTCCTTCCTCGGGTACGCAGTCGCGCTTGTGCTGCTCGTGGCGGCTGGCGAGCACAAATGGACCCAGCTGGTGTTCCCTGCCTGGGTTCTCCTACTGAGTGTCGTGATCTTGGTGACCAGGCCAGCGATCCGTGACAGTGACACCGGGGCCAGCACGTAACACCCTTCGCGCGCCTGCGCGGCGCCGACGCGGGGCAGGTCTGGTGGTTGTGCGGCAGGACGCTAGATGGCCACCTCTCCGCCCGACTTTGAGCCCCTCCGGCACTCTCTGAGCCCGGAGGATGGGGCTCGAAGTGGGCCAATGGGGCTCAAGGTCGCTGCTTTACACCGGAGCGTCGCTGTCGGGAATGGGCTCAAAGTAGATGCGGAGAACCACGCCTTGCCGACGCTGACCTCGGCTGCTTCGGCCGGGGTCGATGACAGGCCTTCGGGCAGCCCCGCGGCGGTAAATCACAGAAAGATAACGGCCCCACGCCGGAAGTCCACCGGTTAGCGGCTCATAACGGTTGCATGCCGAAGTCCATCCCCTCCGGAACCGGCCTTGCGTTGACCTACCACAGGGTTGGTACGTTGCTGCGGCCTCAAGGGCCAAACAGGTGGCCTTTGACAAAGGATCTTCTCGGGGGAATTCATGCATGTTGCTGGACTCGCACGCTGGACCGGCCGGGCGGCAGCCATCGCCGGATGCGTGGCGCTCGCCGGCTTGGCGACGCCAGCCTTCGCCCAGGACCCACCCGGAAACAATGGAACGGTCAAGATCGATGACGTGGCATTCGACGATCATCCGAACAACGAGCCTCACGTGGGCTGCGTGTTCCAAGTCGACTTCTACGGCTACGACGAGGGAGACGATCTGTCCGCCCACGTGACCTTCACGTCGCAGCCCCCTACGCCTACCGGTCCCTCGATCGTGCTGCTGGAGGACGATGTCTTCATTGGTGAGGACGACAACTCCGGCGGAGGCAGCCAAGCGGGGCTCGATGCGTCGAAGACCTACACCTTGGACTTCGGCGGCATCGAACCGCACCCGAATCAGGGCTTCCATGTCAAACTAACGATCAATGCCGAAGGTTCGCAGGGAGCTGACACCAAGCACAAGGTCTTTTGGGTTGAGCAATGCGTGACACCCACGCCGAGCCCCACGCCGACCCCCACGAAGACTCCGTCGACCAAGCCGACGCCGACGCCAACTACCGCCAAGCCAACTCCGTCGCATACGCCTACGCATACCCCCAAGGCCACGCCGACCCCCACCGAATCAACTAAGACACCCGCGCCGGTGCCGACCGCGGTGCCTGGAGGTTCAGATGCCGCAGGCGGAGGTTCCGGGGCTGGGCTCGTAGGTCTGGTGTTTGCCGCCGGTGGTGCGGCGGCCGGAACTGCAGCAATTGCCCGCCGCCGATTCCTGCATGACTCCTGATCCGACGACGTTACGCCCGGCTTGCTGGGCATCACGAGGGCTGGCCCGGCTCCTAGCCGGGCTGGCCCTCGTGGCCTTCACCGCTGCCTGCGGCTCCAGCGGTGATGTCGCGCCAGTCGGGTCAGCCCCGCCCACCTCAGCGGCGACGACTGCGTCGCCACAGGTGTCCGGGGAGGCGACGTCGGCGTCGCCCAAGGCGAGCAAGGCGTCCCACGAGCCGACAGCAATTCCAGCGGGTCGCATCGAGGGCCCGTATAGGTTGCGTATCCCGCGAATCGGTGTGGACACCCAAGTCGTACCCATCCAGAGCAATGCGGACCGGGTCCTCGAACCTCCACGAGACCCCAAGATCGCAGGATGGTGGAGCGACGGAGTTGCTCCTGGAGAACGGCAAGGATCGGCGGTAGTGGTCGGACACAGCGTGCGTAACGACGGTGGCGGCGTCTTCGACGACCTCGGGGATCTGAGCGGCGGCGACGCCATCGAGGTCAAGGGAGCGGACTCGGCGTTGACCTACCGCGTGCAATCCGTCGACGTGCTGTCGAAGGAGGAACTCGCACGTACGGCAGAGAAGATCTTCGCCCAGAGCGGCAGTGGCCGGCTAGTCATAATCAGCTGTGAGGATTGGGACGGAACGGTGTGGCGGTCCAACGTTGTGACCATCGCGACGCCCCTGCGGTAGGCCGGGGCAAACTCGTCCTCCATCGATGACCTGCCCGCAAGGGGGTCAGCTAGGCCGCTCCTCCTCTCTTTCAAGTTCGTCCAGCTCCGCTTGCAGATGCTCCAGTTCGAGCCGTTCGGCCTCGGCGGGGTCCGTCGCCAAGCGGTGGGCAAGCTGTCGCTCGGCCTCGATCCGCTCGGCTTCGCGCTGTTCGGCTTCCCGACGCTCGACCTCACGCCGGTGTGACTCGAGGCGCTCCTCGCGCCGGCGCTTCCGCGCGAGACGCTCCGTTTCCTCAGCCGCGGCCCGCCGCTCGGCTTCGATCCGCGCCGCTTCTTCGGCCTGGGCACGTTCACTGGCCCGTTGTTCCGCGGTGGCACGCTGAGCTTCGACATGTTCAGCTTCTCGGCGCTCGGCCTCGGCTCGCGCACGCTCCAGCCGATCCAGCTCCAGCCGGTGTGCCGTCGGCCGCTCAGCCTCGAGCCAGGCAATCAACTCGCGCCGCCTTTCAGCTTCGAGTGCCCCGAGATCGACCACGCTGCCTCTGGTGGAGGCGATCGTCGCCGCAAACGAAGCGCTCGGCGGTACCGGCGCCGAGGTCGCCTGCTGCCTACCGCGGCTTACCACTCCGCGGGCCAGATCTCTGACCGCGACGGCAACCGGCTCCGTCACCTCGACATTCGGTCTCAAGAGATTCCCAGCGAGGTCGATGAACGCGCGCTCGGTCGATTCGGCTGCCGTTATATCGCCCCCGGCCCTCAGCGTCTCAGCAAGGGCGAGCAGGACCACGGCGTCTGCTGCCAACCCTGCCTTTGCGGGCGAGATCTCACGCAGCATCATCACGGACTCACCGGTTCGACCCTTGCGGGTCAGCACGCCGGCACGGACGGCAGTCAGCAGCTGCAGGGTCGCTCTCGCGTCTGACCGATGAACTGTCGAAGCAGCCTCGGCGGCCGCAGCACCGGCTTCGTCGACACGGTCCGCGTCCAACAGGTCCCTGGCAAGATCGATCAGCGCCGAGGCCAGCTGGATTCGCGCTGGATCCCCCAGTGGACCAGTGAGTCCACGCAATCGCTCCACTAGCGCCCGCCGGGTGACCAAGCCGAGGTCGAGCTCGCCCGTGACCGCCAACCGGTCGGCCATGTCCCGATACAGGCTGAAGAGCGGCTCGGCAAGGCGTTCTACGAGAGCCGGACCATGCCGCCCCGGCTCATCGAGGCCTACGCCGACCACATCCTGGTAGCGGAGTCGGGCGGCGTGCAGATGGCCGAGCGCCTCCTCGGTCTTACCAGCCGCCCACCGGCAGTCCGAGGCGAGTCGGTCGACGTCAATTGCGAGATAGGCATAGTCGGGTTCGCCGCGCAAACCGGAGTCCCACAGCCTGGCCAGGGCAGCGTCGGCATAGGCGTTCGCCGCTGCGACATCTCGCGACACCAGTGCGGCACGGGCGGTGCACAACAACGCCCAGATCGCTGTCTGCGGCTGCAGTCCCTCTTCCAGCCGGAGCTCCCTAATCTGGTACATCTCACGCAGTGACTCGATCGTCTGGCCTGCGGCCTCAGGCAGCCCTAAGCCCACCTGGACAGTGGCCAGATGGACCACCGCCGTCACGTAGCGAGTCGCGTCGGTGAGCGAGGTGTAAGGCCCGATCGGGCCTTTGGCGGTCAGCAACTCCGCGGCACGGCGGAGCGCCTCCTGGGCGTCCCCTGC
>DATFQP010000103.1:0-28146 GCA_035264145.1 Propionibacteriaceae bacterium | reverse complement strand
TGTGGAGGAGGAGTCGGCCGATGCCACCGGCATCCTCACCCCGACCCGAGGCCGGGTCGAGTTCGAGCACGTGTCCTTCTCCTATGAAAGGGCGTCAACGTCATCCAAGGGGGACGACCCCCTTGAACCCCCGCACCAGCTGACAGCGTCATCCAAGGGGGACGACCCCCTTGAACCCCCAGGCACCGAGCCGCTGATCTCGGACGTGTCATTGGTCGCCGAACCCGGCCAGACGGTGGTCATCGTCGGACCGACGGGCGCCGGCAAGACGACTCTGGTGAACTTGATCATGAGGTTCTACGAGCTCGACGGAGGCCGGATCACCCTGGACGGCACCGACATCGCCTCGGTGCCTCGGGCACAGCTGCGATCGCAGATCGGCATGGTGCTGCAGGACGCCTGGCTCTTCCACGGCACGATCCGGGAGAACATCGCCTACGGGCGACCGGGCGCCAGCGAGCAGGACATTCATGCGGCGGCGGAGGCCACGTACGTGGATCGTTTCGTGCATTCCCTTCCCGACGGCTACGACACCGTGATCGACGAGGAGGGCAGCAACATCAGCGCGGGCGAGAAGCAGCTGATCACCATCGCCCGCGCCTTCCTCGCCGACCCCGCTTTGTTGATCTTGGATGAGGCAACCAGCTCGGTGGATACTCGGACCGAGGTGCTCGTGCAGCACGCGATGTCGGCTCTGCGATCGGACCGGACCAGCTTCGTCATCGCCCACCGGCTGTCGACCATCCGGGACGCCGACGTGATCTTGGTGATGGAAGCCGGTCAGATCGTCGAACAAGGGACGCATCACGAGCTGCTCGAGGTTCGCGGGCACTACTTCGACCTTTACAACTCTCAGTTCGCCGGCGCGATCGAGGACCTGACGACGGTGTGATCCGGCTGAGCTGGCGGAGAGCTCAGTCTCGGGAACGCCGGAAGGCAGGCGCCGGAACGGCCGACGCCCTCATGCGTCGAGACGAGTGAGGAGGTGGTCCAGTGCTCGGTGGTCCAAGCCAATCCCAGGGAAGCCGGCCAGAGTGCTCATCGGCATGCTCCCGACCACCGAGGCGAACTCCGGGTCCTGGACCAAGGGGGTGTCGTAGTGCTCGCTCTCGAGCAACGCGCGACCCTTCTCGTCGGCCAACCATTCGTCCAAGGTGGAGTCCTTGGTGAGCGGCAGGGCGAGCGACGGCGCGTCGAGTGTGATCATGTGTGTCTCGGCGAGATCCCGGGACGACGAGCCGACGGCGATCTCGAAATCACCCGCTTCAACTAGCCAGCGACCATGCAACACCGACCAGAAGGCGAACGAGCGCTCATCCAAGTGGACGGTCACCTGCCGGCTCTCGCCGGGCTCCAGGGCGACCTTGGCGAAGGCCTTCAGTTCGCGTATCGGCCGGGCCACCGAGCTCTCCACGTCCCGGACGTAGATCTGGACGACCTCGGCACCGGCTACGGCCCCGGTATTGGTGACCGAGACTCCCACCGTCACCGCAAGATCGCCATCCTGCACCGCCCCGTTGACGACGACATAGAGCTTGGAGATCTCGAACGTCGTGTACGAAAGACCGAAGCCGAACGGGTAGCTGACCGCCTGGTCCAGCCGGTCGTACGCGCGGTAGCCGATGAAGATGCACTCGCCGTAACGGACGATCTGGGAGTCGCCGGGGAAGTTCAAGTAGGACGGGTTGTCCTCCAGCCGAACGGGAATGGTCTCGGCGAGCTTGCCGGACGGATTGGCCGCGCCCAACAGCAGGTCCGTCGCTGCACCGCCCGCGGCCTGCCCGGACAGCCAGCACTCCAAGATCGCGGACACCTTGTCCTGCCAGTTCGACAACCGTACGGCGGAGCCGTTCGCCAACACCACGATCAGCCGGTCATGTACCTCCGCCAGAGCCTCGATCAACTGCACCTGATTGGTCGGCAGGTCCATGTGCATACGGTCGAACCCCTCGGATTCGTAGTCGGACGGCAAGCCGAGGAAGACGACGACATCCGTGGCGCCGCTGGCCAGCTCGACCGCCTCGCGAGCCAGCTCGGCGTCGCTCTCTGTGGTCCCCACGCCGAAACCGGCAGCGAAGTCCACCTGCACCTGGTCACCGACTCCCGCCCGCAGTTCGTCGAACGGCACGTCGAGCTGAGTCGGGTTGACCTGGGAGCTGCCCGCTCCCTGGTAGCGCGGCGTGCGGGCGAATTCGCCGATCACCGCGATCCGGCTGCCTGGCGCCGGCTGGAGCGGCAGCACGCCACCGTCGTTTTTCAGCAGCACCGCCGATTCGAGCGCCGCCCGGCGGGCCAGTGCGTGGTGCTCCCCGGTGTCGAACGAGGCACGCTTCGCCAAGGCCGGCTGTGAGCGCTCGACCAGCCGAAGGACCCGGCCCACCGACTCGTCCAGCACCGACTCGTCCAGCTCGCCGCTGCGGACGGCCGCCGCCACCGCGGCATCGCTGACCCCGAGATTGGGCGGCATCTCCAGATCCAGCCCGCCACGCAGCGCCGCAACCCGATCATGGACCGCCCCCCAGTCGGAGACCACCAACCCGTCGAAGCCCCACTCATCACGCAGCACCTCGGTCAGCAGCCAGTGGTGCTCGGAGCAGTAGGTCCCGTTCAACTTGTTGTAGGCGCACATAACCGTCCAGGGCTGCGCGTTCTTGACCACCCGCTCGAACGCCGGGAGGTAGATCTCGCGGAGCGTCCGTTCGTCGACTTCCGCGCTGACCCGCAACCGGTCGTCCTCTTGGTTGTTGGCCGCATAGTGCTTGACCGAGGTACCGACGCCCTGGCTCTGGATGCCCTGCACCACGGCGGTGGCGAGCTCACCGGCGTGCCATGGGTCCTCGGAGACGTACTCGAAGTTGCGACCGCACAGCGGCGAGCGTTTCATGTTGATGCCTGGGCCGAGCACGACCGACACACCGATGGCCGCAGCCTCCCGGCCCAGCGCCTCCCCCACCCTGCGAAAGAGGTCGGCGTTCCAGGACGAGCCCAGGGCTGACGCGGTCGGGAAGCAGGTTGCCGGCACGCTGGTGGAGAGGCCCAGATGATCCGCCTCGTGCAGCTGGGTGCGCAGCCCGTGGGGCCCGTCCGACACCATGATCCGCGGCACGCCGAGCCGCTCGACCGGCGTGGTGTACCAGAAGGCCGACCCGATCACCAGCGACGCCTTCTCCTCCAAGGTCAGCTCGGCTACAAGCGCGGTCAAGTTGGACGGCACGTCCGGCATGGCGTACTCCTCGTCGAGTCGGGGGCGGTGGATCCTTGTCTAGCACTGGGTAGCCAGTGCCGGACGTCCGGGCGTCGTCGCCCAGTCATTGTCCTCTGGGCCGCGGCCACGCAGGATGGGCTCATGACAACCAGCCCGGCGCTGGAGGCCGAGGTGGGCTTCGCGCCAACCGAGGAACGGTCAACCCGCTGGTGGGCTCGGTTGGCCGGAGCGGTTGCCGGACTGATCGGACTGGCCGTGGCCGACCTGACCGCCTGGCTGATGGCTCCGGCCAGCTCGGTGGTGCCGGCAGTCGGTGAGTTGATCATTGGGCTGTTACCGGCGAGCCTGGTGAACTGGGGAAAGGACACCCTGGGCACCGCCGACAAGCCGGTCCTGCTGATCATGATCTTCGCGGGCGTGCTGGTTCTCGCCGGCCTGGCCGGCCAGTTCGAGCTTCGCCGACCGTACGGCGGTGCAACGGTCTTCGTCGGGCTGGCCGTGATCGCGGTGGTCGCGCTGGCGGTCGCGGCCGACGTGCAGGTTCGCGGTTACCTGACTGTGCTGATCGGTCTCCTACTCGGCTACCTGGCCCTGCGCGCCATGATCAACCGGTTGCGCAACTGGCGGACGAAAAGTGGCGCGCAGGGGGTCAACGCCGGGAACGCCGAGTCGACCGCCCGCCGGCGGTTCCTCGGGCTCACCGCGCTGTTCGGCGCGGCCGCCACCGTGACCGCTATCGCCTCTCGCGTTCTGCTCAATGCCGCGGGCGCGGTGTCGGAAGCGCGCTCGCGATTCCCGCTACCGCGGGCGACGAAGACCACCGAACCGGTACCACCTGGGGCAGATCTCGAGCTGCGCGGGCTGACGCCGTACCAAACTCCCAATGCCGACTTCTATCGTATCGACACCGCCCTGCAGGTTCCCTTGATCGATCCCGCTACCTGGAGCCTCACCATTACCGGGATGGTGCAGAACGAGATCACGATCAACTACGCCGACCTGGTGGCGAAGCCACTGGTCGAGCACTACACCACCTTGACCTGTGTCTCGAACGAGGTGGGCGGTGATCTGGCCGGCAACGCGCTGTGGCTCGGCTATCCGATCCGGCAGCTGCTCGCCGAGGCCAAACCGCGGCCGGAGGCCGACATGGTGCTGTCCACCAGTGACGACGGCTGGACGGCCGGTACGCCGCTGAGTGCGCTGACCGACCCGGACCGGGAAGCTCTGCTGGCCATCGGCATGAATGGCGAGCCACTGCCGATCGAACATGGTTTCCCGGTCCGGATGGTAGTGCCGGGCTTGTACGGCTACGTCTCGGCCACCAAGTGGGTTCGATCGCTGAAGGTAACCACGTTCGATCAGGACGAGGGCTACTGGACGCCCCTCGGCTGGGCGGCGCGTGGCCCGATCAAGATCGCGTCGAGGATCGACGTGCCGCGACGCTCCGTCCAGGCGGGCACCGTGGTCGTTGCCGGCGTCGCGTGGGCACAGCATGTCGGTATCGGCGGGGTTCAGGTGCAGGTCGACGGCGGCGAATGGCAGCCGGCAGAGCTTGCCGAGACCACCGGTCCCGACACGTGGCGGCAGTGGAGGTTCTCTTGGGTGGCCACGGAAGGCACCCACGAGCTCGCGGTCCGGGCCACCGACACCAAGGGCAACCTGCAAACGGCCGCCGAGGCGCCTCCCGCGCCCGATGGAGCGACCGGCTATCACAAGATCAAGGTCAAGGTCCGCTAGTCGGCAGAGAGTCGCCGGACGGCTGGGACTGTGCACTAAGTTCTACTGGTGCGAATCGCGGTGACCCGGGAGTCCGTACCGGGTGAGGCGCGAGTCGCCCTGGTGCCGGAGTTGGTCGGCAAGCTGCGCGCCGCCGGTTACGAGGTGGTCGTGCAGACCGGTGCCGGCGCCAGAGCCTTGATCTCCGATGAGGCATACCGGTCGGCCGGCGCGTCCGTCACTGTGAACCCGCTGGAGGACGCCGTACTGGTGCTCAGCGTGCAGCCGCTCGAGCGCGAGATCCGCGAGGTGCTGCGGCCCGGAACCACGACCCTCTCCTTCTTCCCTTACGGCCCATCGAGCGCGGAAACAGAAGCCCGCCGGACCGGGGAGCTGACGACGTTCGGCATGGAATACGTCCCGCGGATCTCCCGGGCACAGTCGATGGATGCGTTGAGCTCTCAGGCCCTGGTGGCGGGCTACCGAGGCGCGATCGTGGCGGCCAGCCGGTTGCGACAGTTTCTCCCACTGAACATGACCGCGGCCGGGACGGTGCCTCCCGCGCAGGTGCTGGTGCTGGGCGCCGGCGTCGCAGGGCTGCAGGCCATCGCCACGTGCAAGCGGCTGGGCGCGGTGGTCAAGGGCTACGACGTGCGCGTGGCCGCCGCCGAGGAAATCCGCTCGATGGGCGCGGTCGCCATCGATCTCGGCCTGCCCAGCCTGGAGGGCGCCGGCGGGTACGCCCGCGAGATGACCGAGGAGCGCGCGGTTCTGCAGCGCACATTGCTGGCCCCGCACGTGGCTGCCGCCGATGCCTTGATCACCACTGCGGCAGTACCCGGCCGGCAGGCGCCGCTGCTGGTCACCGCCGACATGGTCGCAGCGATGAAGCCTGGGTCGGTCGTCATCGATCTGGCCGCCGAATCGGGCGGAAACGTCGAAGGCGCAGCCCCGGGCAACGTCGCACAGGTTGCGTGCGCATCGGACACCGGCAGTGTGCTCTTGTGGGGCGGAGCCAACGTACCCAGCCAGATGCCCGCTCCCGCCAGCCGGCTCTACGCCTCCAACGTGGTCAACGTGATCATGTTGATGACCCGCGACGACGCCTTTCAGCCGGACTTCGACGACGAGATCGTGTCCGGCATGTGCGTGACCCATGCCGGCAAGGTGCTTCGGCAATGATCATCAACTGCTCGCCCCGGGTTGTCGCGGTCAGAATGGTCACGAGCTGTCGATCGAGGAGTGATACGGCGTGAGTGAGCCACTCGTCTGGCTGACCTTTTTCGTGTTGGCGGCATTCGTCGGCGTGGAGGTGATCTCGAAGGTCTCCTCCATCCTGCACACCCCGCTGATGTCTGGCGCTAACGCGATCCATGGCGTGATCTTGGTGGGAGCCATGCTGGTCGCCGGTACGGCCGAGTCGACCGGCGAGCTGATCATGGCCCTGCTGGCCGTGGTCCTGGCGTCGATCAACATGGTCGGTGGCTTCGTGGTGACCGACCGGATGCTGATCATGTTCTCGCACCGGCGTCGGGCGGTCGAGGGGACCAAACGACCGGAGCTGGAACGGTGATCTCGGTCTGGGCGCAGCTGGCCTACCTGCTGGCGGCCGTCTGCTTCATCGTGGCGCTGAAGGGATTGTCCTCGCCCAGGACGGCCCGGCGGGGAAACCTGATCGGCGCCGCCGGAGCGCTCATCGCGTGCGTCACCGTGGTCGCCAGCTCCGACTTCGATCACCTGTCGGCCATTCTGGCTGCTGTCGCCATCGGGGCCGCCGCCGGCACCATCGGAGCCTATCGGGTCCAGATGACTCAGATGCCGCAGATGGTTGCGCTGTTCAACGGCGTGGGCGGTGGCGCCGCGGCCATCGTCGCCCTGCTGGAGCTCAGCAAGCTGCCGGAGCAGCCGGGTGGCGGAGGGATCGTGGAGCTCATCGCGGCGGCCTTCACGATCCTGGTCGGCTCGGTCAGCCTCGCCGGCTCGATCATCACGTTCCTGAAGCTTCAGGAACTGATGACAACCCGGCCGATCACCTTCGGTGGCTATCCGATCCTGTACGGTCTGGGGTTGCTCGCGGCCGTCGGGCTTGGCGTTGTGATCGTTCTCTCCCCGTCGATCCTGGTGGGCGTCGGGCTCGCCGCCGTCGGCGCCGGCCTCGGTGTCTTGCTGGTGCTGCCGGTCGGCGGCGCCGACGTACCGATCGTCATCTCGCTGCTCAACGCGTTCACGGGCCTGACCGTCGCCGCCAGCGGGTACCTGCTGCAGAACACGCTGCTGCTGGTGGCCGGCACCCTGGTCGGGGCGGCGGGCACGCTGCTCACCTTGCTGATGGCCAACGCGATGGGCCGGTCAGTGTTCAGCACTCTCTTCGGCGCGCTGCGCGGTGGTTCCAGCCTCGGATCCACCACGGTCAGCAACCGGCCAGTGCGCTCCACCACGCCGGCCGACGCCGCCATCCTGCTGGCCTATGCCGACCGGGTGATCATCGTGCCCGGCTACGGCCTCGCGGTGGCGCAGGCACAGCACACCCTGCGGCAGCTGGTCGACGTCTTGCTCGATCGCGGCACGAAGGTCGACTACGCGATCCATCCTGTGGCCGGCCGGATGCCGGGCCACATGAATGTGCTGCTGGCCGAGGCTCAGGTGCCGTACGAGCAGCTCAAGGAGATGGACGAGATCGACCCGGATTTCAAGCAGGCCGACGTCGTGTTGGTGGTGGGCGCCAACGACGTGGTCAATCCAGCCGCCGAAACCACGCCGGGGGCGCCGATCTACGGAATGCCGATCCTGCACGCCAACCAGGCCCGGCAGGTGATCTTCCTCAAGCGTTCGATGCGGCCGGGCTTCGCCGGTATCGAAAACGAGCTGCTCTACGAGCCGACCACCACGTTGCTCTTCGGTGATGCGAAGGAGACCATGTCGAAGCTGCTGACCGAGGTCAAGGCTGTGTAGCGAGCCAGTCAGCGAACCCGGCAAGCTATAGGCCTGCATAGGGTGAGCTGCGTGCGGATCGCCACCTGGAACGTCAACTCCATCGGTGCCCGGTTGCCTCGCCTGCTGGACTGGTTGGAGCGGACCGCGCCGGACGTGGCGGCCCTGCAGGAGACGAAATGCGCCGACACCGCCTTCCCGTACGAAGAGCTGGAGCGCCTCGGCTATTCGGCCATGCACGTCGGCGACGGCCGCTGGAACGGCGTGGCCATCGTGGCCAGGGGTGGACTGACCCCGCTCAGCAGCGCACTGCCCGGGTTCGCTGAGGCCCGCTACGCCAATGCCCTCGCTCACCCGGTCGGCGGCGGCCGCCCGCTGCAGGTGATCAGCGTGTACGTGCCGAACGGCCGCACGATCGACGACGCACAATATCCCTACAAGCTGGACTGGCTGGCCGCCCTGCGACGGACACTGGACGACACCGATCCGGGTAACCCCGTCGTTTTGATGGGCGACTTCAACGTCGCGCTGTCGGACGAAGATGTCTGGGACATCCGATCCTTCCGGGGCTCCACCCACGTCACCGAACCGGAGCGCGCCGGCGTGCGGGCACTGCTCGACTGGGGACTGACCGATGTCCGGGCCAGGCCGGGCAAGAACGACCGACCCTTCACCTATTGGGACTACCGCGCCGGAATGTTCCCGAAGGACATGGGGATGCGGATCGACTACGTGCTGGCGAGCCGACCGGTGACCATCCTCGACGCGTACGTCGACCGCGAGACCCGCAAGGGCAAGCAGCCCTCCGACCATGCGCCGATCGTGGTGGACATCGAACTCCAAGGAATTCAGCCGCGATCATGATCAGCGATCCCTTTGAGGGCCCGACAGAGCTTAAGCTGCGAAAGGTGTCCACAATGACCGAATCCCGCCCTCCGCGCGCCGCCCAGATTCCCGAGTCAATGCAGGCCGTTGTCTGTCACGGGCCCGGTGACTATGAGCTCGAGGAAGTGGCCGTGCCGAGGCCAGGACCGGGTGAGGTCCTGGTCAAGGTGGAGGCCGTGGGCATCTGCGCCAGTGACCTCAAGTGCTATCACGGGGCTGCGAAGTTCTGGGGTGACGAGAATCGTCCGGCCTATGCCGAGACTGAGGTCATTCCCGGCCACGAGTTCGTCGGAACCGTGATCGAACTGGACGAGGCGGCCGCCGGGCACTGGAACATCGCCGTGGACGATCGGGTCGTCAGCGAGCAGATCGTGCCATGTTGGAAGTGCCGGTACTGCCGGGACGGCCACTACTGGATGTGCGCACCGCACGACGTCTACGGCTTCAAGCGCCGCACCCCCGGGGCCATGGCGGAATACATGATCTATTCCCGGGACGCTCTGGTGCACAAGGTCTCAGCTGACTTGCCTCCGGCTCACGCCGCATTCGCAGAACCACTGTCCTGCGCGCTGCACGCTGTCGAGCGGGCCGACATCACCTTCAACGACGTGGTCGTCGTGGCTGGCTGCGGTCCGATCGGCCTCGGCATGGTCGCCGGATCGAGGGCCAAGAATCCTCGCCTGGTGGTGGCGCTGGATCTAGCCCGGGACAAGCTGGCCGTCGCCAAGGCCTGCGGAGCCGACATCACCATCGACATCGCGGCCGAGGACCCGGTCGCCCGGGTGAGGGAGTTGACGGATGGCGACGGAGCGGATGTCTACCTTGAAGGAACCGGCCATCCCGCGGCGGTCAAGCAGGGGCTCAATCTGCTGCGCAAACTCGGCACCTACGTCGAGTACAGCGTCTTCGGCAGTGACGTGACAGTGGACTGGTCGATCATCAGTGACGACAAGGAGCTGGACGTCCGGGGCGCCCACCTTGGTCCGCACTGCTGGCCTGCCGCCATCCGGCTGATCGAGTCGGGTCGTCTGCCCATGGACCGGATCTGCACCCACCAACTCCCCCTCGCGGCCTTTCAGCAGGGGCTCGATCTGGTGTCCAGCGGTCAGGAGTCGATCAAGGTCACACTCATCCCGTAAGCCGGGCTCCCGTCGACGGTTGGTAACCCTATTTGGCGGTACGGCACAATCGGGGGGTGATCGAGTACCGGACGCCCGCCGAGATCGAGCAGATGCGGCCCGCGGGGCGGTTCGTGGCCGAGGTGCTGACCGCGCTGAAGGCCCAGGTGGCGGTCGGCGTCAACCTGCTGGAACTGGATGAAGCAGCCCACCGGATGATCAAGGACCGGGGTGCGGAATCGTGCTACATCGACTACCACCCGTCCTTCGGGGCAAGCCCATTTGGGAAGGTGCTGTGCACGTCAGTGAACGACGCGGTGCTGCACGGCCTGCCACACGATTACGTCATTGCCGACGGTGACCTGGTCAGCCTGGACTTCGCCGCGAGCGTCGACGGCTGGGTGGCTGACTCGGCGGTGAGTGTCATCGCCGGCTCACCGCGAGACGAAGACCAGCAACTGATCGAGACCACCGAGGCCGCGCTCAGCGCCGGCATCGAGGCGGCCCAGCCGGGTAACAAGATCGGTGACATCTCGTTCGCGATCGCCCGAGTCGCCACTCAGGCCGGGTACAAGATCAACACCGAATTCGGCGGCCACGGGGTCGGGCGGACCATGCACGGTGACCCGCACGTGCCCAACAGTGGACGCCGCGGACGTGGACTGCCGCTGCGCTCCGGGCTCGTCATCGCGATCGAGCCCTGGTTCCTTCAGGGCACCGACAAGATCTACACCGACGCTGACGGCTGGACGCTGCGCAGCCGGGACGGCTCCCGGGGGGCCCATTCCGAGCACACCATCGCCATCACCGAAAGCGGTCCTTTGGTCCTCACCAGGCTCGCCTGACCCCGCGGACTGCGGGCGGCGCGAGCGCGGACTAGCTGTACCGGGCGAGCGTCGGAAAGGCCGCCGCCGGGGAGTGCAGGAGGGCGGAGGGTGACACGCTTTTTCGTCACCGTCCGGCCGACGAACGACCCGGCCTCAAGGCGGCCGGCGCGAGCGCGGACTAGCTATAGACGATGACCTTGTCGCCGATCCGAACCTGGCTGTACAGCGAGGTAATGCCGTTCAGGTTACGGACATTGACGCAACCGTGCGAGGCACCCGCATAGCCCCGCGCCGCGAAGTCGGCCGAGTAGTGCACGGCCTGCCCGCCGCTGAAGAACATCGCGTACGGCATGGGCGTGTGGTAGATCGTCGACACGTGGTCCCGTGATTTCCAGCCGATCGAGAAAGCCCCCTCCCGGGTCGGCGTCTCGTACGCGCCGAATCGCACATCCAGCCGCATCTGCGGCGTCCCGTTGATCACCCAGACCAGGCTGTTGGTTCGCTTGCTGATGCACAGGGCGCGACCGGTCAGGCATCGCGCGTCCAGACTCGACTCCTTCGGTTTGAAGGCGACGTTCTTCAGCTCGTCCGAGGTCGGTGTCCGTGTCATGCCGATCAGGCGATCCCAGGTCCGCTGGTCAACCTTCCCGGTGATCGGAAGTCCCCGGCGGCCCTGGAAGCCGGAGACCGATGTGACGGTGCTCGAGCCGTAGTACCCGCTGACTTTGCCCTCGTACCAGCCGATCTGGCGCAGCCGTGCCTGAAGCTCACGCACCCGATCGCCGGAGGATCCCAACTTCATAATGGCCGGTCCAGCGGTCTGCTTGCCGTTGAGCTCATCGGCGGTCGGCTTGCGGGTCATCGCGACCAACTTCGACCAGGTGGCCGAATCGACAGCCCCGGTCACCTGTAGCTTGCGCTTGGCCTGGAAGCCTCGTACTGCTTCGACCGTCGTTTGGCCGTAGTTGCCGGTGATGTCGCCGGGGAACCAGGCCAGCTGGTGCAGCCGGTGCTGGAGCTCGCGCACCTTGGTTCCGGTGTCGCCCTCGGACAGCAGTGACCCGGGTTGGGTCTTCGCAGTCTCCTTCGCTTTCGTGCTCGGCTTAGCCGTGGGCTTGTCCGTCGGCTGCGCCGTTGCCTTATGGCTGGAAGTCGGGCTGGCGCTCGGACTCGATGCTGTCGTGGTGACGGCGGAGGGCTCGGCCGAAACGCCAAGGAGGTCGACCGGCTCGCACGCCGTCAAAGCCAGCACGGCGCTAGCCACCAGCACCACGAGCGCTTTCGGCCTGGTCGCTTGCACGGCTCGTCTCCTCCGCAGCCTCGTCCCGGTTGCCCACGCCAGTGCGGTCGGCAGTTTGCCCGCCGGCACACGTGGCATGCCTGAGGCTAACCCTGCCCGTCGGCAATTCCCCAGGCTTGTACGAGCGGCTTCCAAAGAGTTATGGCAGGCGACGCCGGAGCGTCACGAATTGGTAAAGGCGGCGGCGGCGCCGACGGTCCAGGCTTGCACTCGGTTGGCGATGGGGATTGCTTCCAGCGCGCCGGCCGGCGTGACCCCGTACAGCTCCGGATAGCGGCCCAACTTGGCCAGTGCCTCCAGGACTCCATCCCGGATCCGGTCGGCCAGCTCGCGCTCACCGCAGGCCCGCAGCCCCAGCCAGCCGATCCAGTTGTCGAACGGCCAGATCGCGCCGCGATGGTAGGCAGAGCTGAAAAACCTTGGGTCCTCCGCCGATAACGTTCGGAAGCCGTACGGGGTCAAGATGTCGGACTGCCCCAACCGGGCCAGAGCGGCGGCTGCGGCATCATCGTTCAGTGCTCCGGCCCATAGCAGCCAGCCGAGCTGAGAACCTGCGCCGGTGACCTGCCCGTCATTCCCGTCGACGGCCATGACGTTCGGGCTGAAGGCCGCACTGACTTGAGCGCGCAATGCGTCCAGCCGCTGCTGCCAGTGTTCTGCGCGAGCTGGATCCAACGTGCGAAGCGCCCTCAACGCGGCGACGGCGACCGCCTGAGAATCGGCGTCAGCCAGCGGAGGCGGCGGGAACGTTTCGCCCTCGGTCACAATGCCGTTGCCCTGCTCGGGGTGTGCGCCTGCGTCCCGCCATCCCTGCTGGGTCAGCCCACCGGGATGCGAACGCGGCCCGCATCGGACGAATCCCCGGCCGGCGGCCAAGGCGGACTCCAGCCATCGGCCGGCCGCCTCCCGGTTAGCCGAGAGCTCCTCCTGCAGGTCGGCATCCCCGGTCGCCGCCAACACCACGAGGAACCACGACGTCGCATCCGACGTGCCGTAGTAGCGGATTCCGCCGTCGCGGACCGGCCAGTCCGCCTCGACCATCCAGGCCGGCGCTACCGGGCGATACTCATGGATGATCTTGCCTGGTTGTTCGTCGATCTCCGGGTCATCGGAGGTTCCTTGCCGGGTCGCGAGACCGCGCAGTGTCGCGGCCGCGATCTCGGGGCGGCTATCCAGCATCTGCAGTGCGAAGATCAACGAGTCGCGACCGAAGAGCGCATGAAATCGGCCCGGATCTCCCTCTTCGATCGAATCCGTTGACGCGTACGCCCAGCCCTCCGGTGAGAGGAGGCCGTCGATCACGTCCTCGCTCGGAGCCAGCGACGTGCTGGTCACTCCTTTTCGTCTTCCGATGCGTCGAGCAGACCCTCGGACTTGGCTCGGGTCACGAGTTCCCGCACGTTCTCGATCCGTCCGCAGCCGGCGTCGATCTGGGCATTGCGCTCGGAGACGAACGCGTCTCCCAGCTTGGCGCGGGTTGCCTCGGACACCTCGGTGCGCGCTGGGTTCAGGATCGTCAGCTCTTCCTCAGTGAGATGGTGGTTGACCAGTCGGGAGAGCTCTTCCACGGCATCGTCGAAGGCCTGGGTATCGGTGCGACTGAGCTCGAGGACGGCGAGCAGCGCCTCGTTTCCCTCGGCGTGCTCCTCTTCGCCGTGCTGTTTCTCCTGGTCGTCGATCGCCCGCTCTCTGCGGAGGCTGGGATAGACCTGCTTCTCTTCAGCCTCGGCGTGTGCCACATGTAGCGCCGACAACGCCTGCCGGACGGCGTCCCGGTCCGAACTGCTGTCCCGTAGCTGACGGAGCAGCGCCTCGAACCGGCGATGATCATCGAGGATCAGTTCGATCACATCACCCGAAACCGGTCGGCCAAGATCAAGAGGAGTGCCTGTCACGGCTCCACGGTATCGGTGGCCTCCGGCTTGCGGGCCACGAAACCGAAGACCGCGACTGCGGAGAAGGCGTAGCCAGCTTCCACCGCCGCGAGGATGGACTGCCGTGCTTGATCGCCCTGCTCCTGACTGATGACGCCGGTGCTGACGGCTTTGTCGATGCTGATGGCAACCAGCGACTGGCCCATCACCGGCTGCGGCATCACAAGGGCCGACACACCGATGTCGGGGTCGAGGACCAGACCCGCAGTCAGGACCTGGCGGGGAATGAGGCGTGCGGCTCGCGGATTGGGCATCTCGCGCAGGAACGCGCCTAACACTGCCGCTTCGACCTCCGGGTCCACATCGGAGGTCACCCGGCTGGCGTGGTCGGAATCCAGCAATACGGCTCGACCGCCGGCTCGCAGCACCCGGGCGAAGTCGTTGATCGCGGCCTGCGCGTCGTCCAGGTGTTGCAACACCCGCTCGCACCAGATCAGATCGACGCTGTTGTCGTCGAAGGGCAGAGCATCGGCGAAGCCGTCGATGAAGCTGGCCGTCGACCCTGTTTCCTTCGCGCGATCATCGGCAATCGCCCGGAGCGTGGGATTGGGCTCGACTCCGGTGACGCTGCCGCCCGGGGCGACCAAGCCAGCCAGCTCGCGAGCCATCGTGCCGCTCCCGCTGCCGACATCGATCACGCGCTCGCCTGGCTGAGGCTGCGCCAGGCCGAGTGCCCAATCTCGCAGGCGCCGGATCGACGGGGCAGCGTCCTGCATGTCCAGCAGCGTCAGCATCTGCCTTACCGACGCGTCATCCTGGGCCGAGGCCCGGAACCCATTGGCCAAGAATTCCAGCCCTAGTTTCGGCGCCGCCTCGATCGAGTCGGTCATCGCGGCCACCCGGCTGCCGGCACGCTGACTTCGGTGGCCAGTACCTGGCCAGTACGACCTTTCCCCTCCATCGCGTCCGGCCACTTCGCGCCGACGACGAATAAGGTGCGACCATCCGGACCGCCGAGCATGCACGCGAAGCAGCCGCGGTCGGCCTCAATGGTTTCGAGGACGTCACCGCCTTGGGCAACTCGTACACAATGCTGCCCCGGCACACTGGCATACCAGACAGCGTTCTCGGCATCCATGCAGATGCCATCCGGCGCGGCGTTCTCGCCGAGCGTGGCCCAGCCCCCTTCACCGGTCAGGCTTCCGTCCGCCTCGATCTGGTATCCGGTGAGCTTGGCCGCGTACGACTCGGCGACGACAAGGGTCCCGTTGTCCTGTGATACCGCCATCCCGTTGGGAAAGGCGAGCCCCTCGGCCACCTGCCGGACCGAACCGTCGGGTCCGACCAGGGCGACCAGCCCGGGGGCGAACTCACCGGCCGGAAAATCGAAGCCAATGTTGTTGACGTAGATGTTGCCGCGACCGTCGACGACGATGTCATTCCACGGCTTGGTCGACAGCTCGCTGAGATCGGCGTGTACGACAAACTCACCATCCGCCTCACGGCGCATCAGCTGGTTCCCGGAAACAACGAGCAGGCGGCCGTCGGGAAGCCGGTCGATGCAGAACGGTATAGAGCTGATCTGGGCCACCACCTCTGCGTGTCCGCTCAGGTCGACGGCGACCAGCTCCCCGGCGCCCCAGTCGGAGAAGAGCAGCCGATCGTCGTGCCAGCGGGGCGACTCGAGCAGCAGCCGATCCTCCAGCAGCACACGGAGTCCGGTCACGGCCCCATGATCGCATCCGCTAGGCCCTCTCTTAACGAAGAGACTCGCGACCACCCTGTGGTCCAAAACCGGGGACGAACAGAATGGGGCAGCATGACTCGCGTCCTGGAGGGGTTCGCCCGGCTGGTCTCGGGCCGGGTGAGTGCTTGGGTGCTGATCGTCGTGGCAGTCCTCGGGAGCGCAGCGGCCATTGCCCTGAGCCCGGAGGGCCGCACGACCGACGCACCGACCGCCGGCCTCCCTGACTCTTCGCAGTCGACCCAGGTCGCCGCGTTGCAGCAGCAGCTGCCGTCCGGACAGCTCAATCCGGCCGTGGTCGTCTACAGCCGACCCGGCGGGTTGTCGGATGCTGATCTGGCGGTCATCGCCGCCCAAGCGGTGACGCTGCGAACCGTGGCGTTGGACGGCCAGGTTTCGCCGCCGCAGCCTGCGCCGAACCGAGAAGCCGCGGTGGTGGTGGTGCAGCTCTCTGGAACTGCGCCGGCGGAGGAGACGGTGGAGTCGGTCAGACAGATTCGTGAGTTGGTACAGGCGGACCTGCCGTCTGGTCTGACGGCGCAGGTCACGGGGGGCGCCGGGTTCACGGCTGATCTCAATCTGGCCTTCGAGGGCGCCGACTACCGACTGCTGTTGACCACAGCCATCGTGGTTGCGGTGTTGCTGTTGATCACCTACCGAAGCCCCATTCTGTGGCTGATCCCGCTGGCCGCGGTCGGCCTGGCCGATCAACTGACCGCGACGCTGCTCAAGACCACCTCAGAATTCACCGACCTGCCGTTCAACGCCTCTACCAGCGGAATCGTCTCTGTGCTGGTCTTCGGCGCGGGCACCGACTACGCGCTGCTGCTTATCGCCCGCTATCGCGAGGAGCTGCGGCGTGAGCGGAGCCGGCGGGTCGCTATGCGACGGGCGTGGATCGGCGCCGCTCCGGCCATCGCGGCCTCGAGTGCGACCGTGATCTTGGCGTTGCTCACGTTGCTGCTGGCCCAGAGCGGAAGCAGCCGGGCGATCGGAGTCGGCGGTGCGATCGGCATCGTGACGGCTCTGGTCTTCGGGCTGCTGGTCCTACCGGCGGCGCTGGTGGTCTGCCCACGTGGCATCTTCTGGCCGCTGGTGCCAAAGGTCGATCCGCAGGACGCCCACCGACAAGACGGTGGCCGCACGTGGCGACGGATCGGCAACGCCACAGCACGACGGCCCTGGCCGGTCATCCTCGGATCGGTGCTGCTGCTGGTCGGCCTGAGCACTGGTCTGCTGACGACAAGCTTCGGGCTCAGTCAGGCAGAAACCTTCCGGACCGAGGCCGAGTCGGTCGACGGGCTGAAGACGATCTCCGCATCGTTCCCGGCCGGTGTGGTGTCCCCCGTCGTGATCATGACGAACCCGGCTGACGCCGAGGCGGTAACGGCGGAGGCAGTGGATGTGCCGGGCGTCACGGACGTCAGACCGGGCGAGACGACTCCGGAGGTCAGCGAGCTCAACGTCGTGATCACCGCCGAGCCGGACACACCGGAGAGTTACCAAACCATTCGCGACCTGCGGACGGCGGTGACTGACGCCGACCCCGAAGCCCTCGTCGGCGGAGCCGTTGCCACCAATTTGGATGCCCGGGACGCCGCGATCCGCGATCTCAAGATCATCTCCCCGCTGATCTTAGCCGTAGTGCTGATCGTGTTGATTGCCCTGCTGCGCGCCCTGGTCGCCCCAATCGTGTTGATCTTGACGGTGATCTTGAGCTTCTTCGCGGCGATGGGTGCGGGCAGCTTCGCGTTCAGCTACATCTTCGACTATCCCGGCCTGGACTACCAGGTGCCACTGTTCAGCTTCCTGTTCCTGGTGGCGTTAGGGGTTGATTACAACATCTTTCTGGTGTCCCGGGCGAAACAGGAGACCGTGCACCGGGGCACCCGTTCGGGCATCATTCACGCCCTGGCCGTCACCGGCGGGGTGATCACCAGCGCGGGCATCCTGCTCGCCGCGGTGTTCACCGTCCTCGGCGTGCTGCCGGTGATCGTACTGACGGAGATCGGCATCATCGTCGGCTTGGGTGTGCTGCTCGACACGTTGTTGGTCCGTACGGTGCTGGTGCCGGCATCGGTGCACGTGCTCGGCGACCGGTTCTGGGCGCCCGGACCGCTGTCTAGGCCCCGCGGCACCCGCGCGGCCGAGTCAGAGCTGGGCGCAGATGACGCCGTTGCGCCGACAAGGGAACGGGAGCCGCGCCGGGCCCTGCTCTGAGGTGGCGGGAAGGCGCATCAGCTCCGCGGCTTGCCGACCCGGTCGCGAACCTTGCCCAGGCTTTCTTTGATCTTGCGCTGGTTCTCCGGCTTGGACAGTTCGCGCTGGGCGACCTGAAGGGCCTTCATGACAACTGCGGTCTTCAACATGCCTCTGATGCGGCTCACAATTCCTCCAGCTAAATGGGTCACCCGCAAGGTTACCCAGCAGCGCCAGGCTGAGACACACTTGACCCGTGGCCGAAGCCGTACCCCAGAGCGCGGTTCAGATCGCGGCCGCGGGGGTGCTGCTGGACGGAGACCTGGCCGTCCCTTCCCCGGCCCGCGGAGTGGTGCTCTTCGCGCACGGCAGCGGCAGCAGCCGACATAGTCCGCGCAACCGCCGAGTTGCCGCGGCCTTCCAGCAGGCGGGTTACGCGACGCTGCTGATGGACCTGCTCACCGGACCGGAAGAGGAGGTCGACGCCCGTACCCGAGAACTGCGCTTCGACATTCCGCGACTGGCCAGCCGGCTGACCGGTGCTGTCGACTGGCTCGCTGCCCGGAACGATGTCGCGAGCCTGCCCATCGCCCTCTTCGGAGCCAGCACCGGCGCGGCGGCGGCCCTGATGACGGCCGCCGAGCGGGTTGACCGGGTGCGCCTGGTGATCTCCCGCGGCGGTCGGCCGGACCTGGCCGGCGCGGCCCTGGCCCGCGTACAGGCACCCGTGCTGCTGATTGTCGGTGGCAACGATCCGGACGTGCACCAGCTCAACGTCGAGGCGGCCAGCAGGATGAACGTTCAGGCAGACATCGTGATCATCCAGGGCGCCAGCCATCTCTTCGAGGAGCCGGGCACGCTCGACGCGGTCATCGATACTGCGATTAGTGCCTTGCGGCAACACCTGCCCTGACCTGGGCCTAGGCCTGCATGTCAATGAACCGCGAGTAGTGGCCCTGGAAGGCGACGGTGATCATCTTCGTCGGGCCGTTGCGATGTTTCGCCACGTCGAAATCGGCTTCACCCGCGCGCTCAGAGTCCTTGTCGTACATGTCGGGACGGTTCAGCAACAAGACGATGTCCGCGTCCTGCTCCAAGGAGCCGGACTCGCGCAAGTCGGCCAGCATCGGGCGCTTGTCGTTGCGCTGCTCCGGGCCGCGATTGAGCTGGGACAGCGCCACCACGGGGACGTCCAATTCCTTGGCCAGCAACTTGAGCTGTCGGGAGAACTCCGATACCTCAAGCTGGCGGGACTCCACCTTCTTGCCGGACGTCATCAGCTGGATGTAGTCGATCACCACGAGTTTCAGATCGTGCCGTTGCTTGAGCCGGCGCGCCTTAGCCCGGATCTCCATCATCGTCAGGTTCGGCGAGTCGTCGATGAACATCGGAGCCTCGGAGACCTGGCCCATCTTGCTGGCCACCCGGGCCCAGTCATCGTCGCTCATCCGACCGCCTCGGATGTGGGACAGCGGGATCGACGCCTCCGCCGAGAGCAGGCGCATGGTGATCTCGATTTGACTCATCTCCAGACTGAAGATCACCGAGGCCAGGCCGTGCTTGATACTTGCGCTGCGAGCGATATCCAGGGCGAAGGTTGACTTGCCCTGACCAGGCCTCGCAGCCACGATCACCATTTGCCCGGCGTGCAGGCCATTGGTCAGGTCGTCCAGATCGGCAAAGCCGGTCGGGACTCCGGACAGGGTTCCGCTGCGGGACGAGATGGCCTCCATCTCGTCCAGCGTCGGCTGCATCAGCTCCGAGAGCGCCTTGTAGTCTTCGCTCGCCTTGCGGTCGGTGACCGAATACACCTCGGCTTGGGCGCGGTCCACGATGTCGTCGACGTCGCCTTCGCCCGCGTACGACATCTGCCCGATGCGGACCGAGGCGTCGACCAGCCGACGCAGGACAGCTTTCTCCCGGACAATCGCGGCGTAGTAGCCGGCGTTCGCCGCAACCGACACGCTGGCCAGCAATGTGTGCAGGTAGTCCGCGCCGCCGATCTTGATGAGCGCGCCGCGCTTGCCCAGCAGGTTGGACACCATCAGGGCATCGACCGGCTCGCCGCGCCCGTAGAGGTCAGTGATCGCGTCGTAGATCTGCTCGTGCGCTGGACGATAGAAGTCGGATCCGCGCAGCGTCTCCACCACGTCGGCGATGGCGTCCTTCGACATCATCATCGCGCCGAGCACGCACTGCTCGGCATCCATGTCCTGCGGCGGTGTCCGGTCGGCAGGACGCGCTGCGCCCTCACGGTAGGGCGGCAACACTTCGGCGAGAGTCACCGTGGCGCCCCTTTCCCCTCCATCCGGCACTCGAATAGGCACGGTAAATCACACGGGTGACATTTCGGAGTACCTTGTGGCCCTGCCCCGAGCCGGAGTAACCGTACGGCCTTCGGAGGTATCGCCGCCAGCCTTTGCCAGCGCACTTATCCACAGCCCCTGTGGACAAGAAACCGGACATTGGGGAGGAGCTGGCCGAAGATGTGGGAAGGTTGGGTATGCCGCTGGGGACGACCCTGCGCCCTGGCGCGGAACACTGCTCCGACTAGGGATTTCGCTGGCAAAGCCGGTGGACGATGTTCTTTCTTCAACTTTTTCGCGACACGCCGTGACGGCCGTCCTCATGCTGGACGCAGGTCCGGATCGCAGGATCTACCCACAGTGATTGGGGAAAACTTGTTCCGGTGTGTTATACCCTAGGGGGGTAGAGTAAGGAGAGCTGATGGAACACGCGGCAAGCCATGCCGGTTACCTCACCAACAAGGACGCCTATCTCAATCGTCTGCGACGCATCGAGGGTCAAGCCCGAGGCCTCCAGAAGATGGTGGAAGACGAGAAGTATTGCATCGACATCCTGACCCAGGTGTCGGCGATGACCAGCGCGTTGCAGTCGGTCGCCCTTGGCTTGCTCGATGAGCACCTCAACCACTGTGTTGTACAGGCGGCCGCGGCGGGTGGTGACGAGGCCGACAGCAAGATCAAAGAAGCATCCGAGGCCATCGCCCGACTGGTCCGGTCCTGAGAGGAGATCCCGTGTCTGAAACGTCGACATACCAGGTGCAAGGAATGCACTGCGGCCACTGCGTCGCCTCCGTCACCGACGAGGTCAGCACCATCCCCGGCGTCAGCGATGTGCGGGTTGACCTGGGCAGCGGTGAACTGGTGATCACCAGCGACACCGCCGTCCCGGCTTCGGCAGTCGAGGCGGCCGTCGATGCGGCCGGTTACTCTCTGGCCGCGCGCTGACCGCCAGACCGCTACCGTCCCGATGATCGCTGCCCCCGCCAAAGTCGCTGTCTTCCTGATCGCGCTGACAGCGATTTTCGGCGTGGCCTACCTGACGGGCACCCAGTCGTCGGCCCTGCTCGCGGCGCCGCCGGTTTCGGCGCACGATCAACACCTCAGCACCTTCGGCGGCCTCTCGGCGACGGCGGACGGCTACACCATTCGGCTTCCGGAATCGAGCGGCGGCCCGGGCAACGACCAGTTCGTGGAGCTTCAGATCACCGGACCCGACGGCCGGCCCGTTCCGGACTACACCGAAACCGACGGTGCGCCGATGCACGTGATTGCCGTCCGCCAGGACCTGACGGGATATCAACACGTCTATCCGGAGCAAGGTGACGGCGCGTCCTGGTGGGCCGTCCTCAACCTGACACCCGGGCCGTGGCGCCTGATCTCGGAGTTCCGCCCCGCCGCCCTGGGCCAAGCCGTAGCGCTGGGTGCCGACTTAACGATCAGCGGTGACTACCGCGCACGGCCACTGCCCGAGGTCAGCGAACGCGACCGAGTGGACGGCTACGTGGCGACCCTGTCCCAGCCCCTCACCACGTCGAGCAGCTCGCCAACGGTGGTCACGCTCAGTACGAAGGGACGTCCGGTCACCGATCTGACCCGCGCCCACGGAAGCCTTGGCCACGGGGTGCTCATTCGGCCGACCGATCTTGGCTACTGGCACCTGCACGCCGACCCGGTGGACGAGACCTACCGCGGCCCCGACATCTCGTTCACCGGCGGGGCGCCGGAGCCCGGGACCTACCGGATGTTCACCGAGTTCACTCGCGGCGAGACCTCGCATGTGGCGGAGTTCACCGTGGTGGTGACCTCGTGACCTCGCTGCAGCCACCCACGACCGTCGTGAACTTGGACGTGCAGGGCATGACCTGCGCCTCCTGCGCCGCCCGGATCGAGAGGAAGCTCAATCGGATGGAGGGCGTCTCGGCCACCGTGAACTACGCCACCGAGAAGGCCACCGTCCAGGTCAGCGACAGCGTCGAGCCGGCCGCCTTGATCGCCACCATCGAGCAGGCCGGCTATGGCGCCACGCTGCCCGCGGAAACAGCGGACCAATCCCAACGCGAACTCGATGCGCTGCGCCGGCGGCTGTTGGTCGCGACCACCCTGAGTGTGCCGGTGATCGCCATGTCCATGGTGCCGGTGCTGCAGTTTCCGGGGTGGCAATGGCTGTCACTGCTGCTGAGCGTTGCGGTTGTCGGATGGGCTGGCTGGCCCTTCCACCGGGCAACCTTGATCAATCTGCGACATGCGCAGGCGACGATGGACACGTTGATCTCGGTCGGCACGATGGCCGCCCTGGGCTGGTCCGCGTACGCCATGTTCACCGGTGCCGCCGGAGAGATCGGCTTCCGTCATGACTTCGAGCTCCGGCTCGCCCGGCATGACGGCACCGCCAACATCTATCTGGAAGCGGCAGTCGGCATCACCACCTTCGTGCTGGCCGGGCGATTCGCCGAACTGCGGGCGAAGCGCCGAGCCGGTGCCGCGATGCGCGCCCTGCTCGAGCTCGGTGCGCGCGACGTGGCGGTGCTTCGCGATGGTGCCGAACGTCGGATCGGGATCGATTCGCTGCTGGTGGGTGATCGGTTCGTGGTGCGTCCGGGAGAGAAGATCGCGACCGACGGTACGATCCTCTCCGGCGTCAGCGCCTTGGACAGCTCGATGATCACCGGTGAATCGATGCCGGTCGAGGTGGGGCCGGGCGCCGCGGTGGTGGGTGGCACGATCAACACCTCCGGCCGGCTGGTCGTCGAGGCGACCCGGGTGGGTGCGGACACCCAGTTGGCCCAGATCGCCCGGCTGGTCGAGGCTGCGCAGGCGGGCAAGGCCGGTGTGCAGCGGCTGGCCGACAGCATCTCCGCGATCTTCGTGCCGATCGTTCTCGCGATCTCCGTCGGCACCCTGGGCTTCTGGCTTGGTCAGGGGTCGGGTCCGGAGTTCGCCTTCACCGCGGCGGTGGCCGTGTTGATCATCGCCTGTCCCTGCGCCCTCGGGTTGGCCACGCCGACCGCCCTGATGGTTGGTACGGGTCGCGGGGCACAGCTGGGCATTGTGATCAAGGGGCCTGAGGTGCTCGAGCATGTCCGCTCGATCGACACCGTGGTGCTGGACAAGACCGGTACGGTGACCTCCGGCGCGATGTCCGTGGTGTCGGTAACCGCGGGAGCGGGGACCGACGAGAGCGAGCTTTTGGCGCTGGCGGGTGCCGCCGAATCGGCATCGGAGCACCCCATCGCCCGGGCGATCGCCGAACGCGCCCAGGCCACCGTGCCGTTGTCGGACGTTGCCGCCCTGGAGAACCGGCCCGGCGCTGGTGTGGTCGCCGACATCATCGGACGCCGGGTGGTGGTCGGGCAGCACACGCTGCTGGAGAACGAAGGGTTGCGCCTGACCCGAGAGCTGATGACCGCCAGCAGAGATGCTCAAGAGCAGGGTCAGATTGCGGTCCTGGTTGGCTGGGACGGCGCTGCTCGGGGAATGATCTCCGTGGCCGACACGGTGAAGCCCACCTCGGCCGAGGCCGTACAGCAGCTGCGCCAGCTTGGCTTGACGCCGGTGCTGCTCACGGGTGATCACCGCACCAGCGCGGAGAACGTGGCCCGTCAGGTGGGTATGGATGAGGTGATCGCCGACGTCACGCCTCAAGGCAAGGTCGCCGAGGTGATACGGCTGCAGGAGTCTGGTCGTCAGGTGGCCATGGTCGGCGACGGCGTCAACGACGCTGCCGCGCTGGCCCAGGCGAACCTCGGCATTGCCATGGGGACCGGGACTGATGTGGCGATGCAGGCCAGCGACCTCACCCTGGTCCGCGGTGACCTGCGGGCTGCGGCCGACGCGATCCGCCTGGCCCGCGCGACTCTGCGGACAATCCACGTGAACCTGTTCTGGGCGTTCGCCTACAACGTGGCCGCGATCCCGCTGGCGGCGCTGGGCTTCCTCAACCCGATGTTCGCCGGCGCGGCGATGGCGCTGAGTTCTATTTTCGTGGTGACGAACAGCCTCAGGCTGCGAAGCAGTATCTAATTGCTCGCGCTGCTCGCTGGAATCGCGGCTAAACCGCGATTCGGGGGCGAGATCTAATTGCTCGCTCCGCTCGCCGGAATCGCGGCTAAACCGCGATTCGGGCGGGCCTCCTCCTAATGCCCAACGACACTGCGGCGGCCACCCCGCACAGCGCCGCGGCGCCGAACCAGGCGAGGCTGTAGGTGCCGGTGGTGTCCCGGATGATCCCGGCCGCCGCCGATGCGACCGCGGCCCCGATCTGGTGTGAGGCGAACACCCAGCCGAAGACGATCGTGCCCGAGGCACCGAACACCTCGCGGCAGAGGGCGGCGGTGGGTGGCACTGTGGCTACCCAGTCAAGCCCGTAGATGACGATGAAGATCAGCATGCTGACCTGCACCCGATCCGACAGCAGCCAGGGCAGCACCAGCAGGCCGACCCCACGGAAGAAGTAGTAACCCACGAGCAGCAACCGCGGGTTGATCTTGTCGGTGAGCGCACCGGAGACGACGGTGCCCGCGATGTCGAAGATGCCGACCAGCGCCAGCAGCCCTGCGGCGGTGGGCACCGCCATGCCGTGATCATGAGCCGACGGGATGAAGTGGGTCCCGATCAGCCCGTTGGTGGTCGCCCCGCAGATGGCGAAGCCACCCGCCAGGGCCCAGAAGGTCGCCGTCCTCACGGCAGCGCGCAGGGCACCGACGGCACGACGGGCGGCACCGGCCGGGTCTGGTCGCGGCGGCTCGTCGACGTCGAGAGGCGCTCCGTACGCACGGACACCCCGATCAGCCGGGTAGTCCCGGAGCACGAGCAGCACGAACGGCACCACTGCCAGCGCGGCCAACGCCACCACGAGCGAGGCCGCGCGCCAGGAAACCTGCTCGGTGAGCTTGGCCAGGATGGGCAGGAAGATCAACTGTCCAGTGGCCCCGGCGGCGGTGAGGATGCCCATCACCAGACCGCGGCGAGCGACGAACCAGCGGTTGGCGATGGTGGCGGCGAAGATCAAGGCCATGGACCCGGTGCCGGCGCCGATCAGCAGTCCCCAGGTGATCAACAGCTGCCAGCCGGACTGGACGAAGATCGTCAAGCCGCTGCCAGCCGCGACCAGAGCCAGGGCAACGGTGACCACCCGGCGGATTCCGAACCGATCCATCAGCGCGGCGGCGAACGGGGCCATCACTCCGTACAAGATCAGGTTCACGCTGACCGCGGTCGCCATGAGGGTCCGCGGCCAGCCGAACTCCTCCTGCAGCGGGATCATCAAGACCCCGGGTGCCGCCCGGAAGCCTGCGGCACCAAGCAACGCCACGAACGCGACCAACGCGACCCACCAGGCGGGGTGGATTCCCGTCCGAGGCGGCGCCCCGGTGCGAGGGAGCGCGGTGGTGGCGAGCTCGGTGCTAGGACCGCGATACGGCATAGCGCAACGTTACAAACGTCGTTCCATGCCGTGTCACGTCAATTAATCGCAGCCGCGAGGAGGGAATCCGCCTTGGCAGCAAGGGAGCGCCCGCACCAAGGAACACCGGCGCCACGCCGAGAATGACCTCGTCGAGGAATCCCTGATCATGGAACTGGCCCACCAGACTACCGCCGCCGACCAGCCAGACGTTCTTACCGCCGGCCGCCTCGACCATCTCCGCGTGCACCGGAACCACGTCACCGGAGACGAAGCGAATGTCGGGACCCTCAACCCGTGGTAACTCTCGGCTGCTGAACACCCACGTCGGAATCGTGTACTCCCACTTGCTCGGATCGTCCAGAAACCCGGTGTGATAGGCAATCCAGTCATACGTCGTCGACCCCATGGCCATCGCTCCCACATCGGCCATGAAGCGCGGGTACTCCTGGTCCATGCCCTCGGCGTCCCCCTCGACCTGAAACAGCCATTCCAGTGAGTTGTCGGCGTCGGCGATAAATCCGTCGATGCTGGTCGCGGTGTAGTACTGGGTTTTCACTAGGCCATCCTCGCCCGAACCTGTCCTTCCATCACCTCCTGGAGCAACATCACCGTCTCCGGATCAAGATCGATGCCGAGATTCCGGGCCTGGGCCGCCACCTGGAGGGTGAGCCGTTCGGTCTCCACCGTGTTTCCGGCCTGATGCTCTGTCCGGATCCGGGCCACCATCAGCAATTCGTCACCCGGTGCCGCCACCAGCGCGCGGGACGCCGCCCACCGAGCAAGATCGCAATCGTTGTCGTGCAGCGCCCGGTTGGTCAGCTCCACGCCGAGGTCCCGGATGGCCGAAATCATGTCGGTGCGAAGTTCCTCGGCCCAGTGCCACTGTCCGGGCGCGGCATCGGCCAGCGGTGCACCTTTGATCATCTCAAGAGCTGTGCGCAAGGCCGCCGTCGACGAGCGGTTGATGCCGGGCGAGGTGATGATCTGGAACTGCAGCCAGTCCGAGCTGACGGCCGGATGCAACGCGATCCGCCCGCTGTAGGCGTCCGGGAGATACGGCTGCCCGTCCGGATCCGAGCCCAGCCAGTTGCGGAGCCGGCTCATGTTGGAGCGCCGAGTCCCCTCTGCCACAGCCAACGCGGAAGCCATTGCCTGCGCAGTCGTACGAGGGTTCTCCAACAACCACGCGCAATACTCCAGGCACTGCTTGCCCGCTCGCGGCGGTATCACCCCGGCAGCGTCCATCAGCTCGATCGGCCCCAGAAGCTGAAGCATGGGATGGCTGTAGCCGACACCGGCCTCCACCATCCGGGTTTCCATTGGTTCTTCTCCGTCCCTGCCTGCGTTGATCCAAGCTCCGAATCGCCTCCCGAGGTACATCACGTTGTCGGGTGGCGGGTCCGGCGGCTGCCTTCCATCACGCCACCACGGCGCCGGCGTCGTCTCGTCACTTCCCGCTGCGGAGATCAACTCGACGACTGCCCGCTGCCCAGGTGGCGTGATCAACTGAGGTACCAGCTCGAGTCCGAGTGGCTGAAGGATTGCGCGCGCTGGTGCGTCGGGAACGGATGCTTGCAACTGCATGCTCCAAGGAGCCCCGGCGAGTGGAGCGGCGAGGACCGCCGCCATGGTTATCCGCGGCAGTCGGGTCAACAGATCGATCAGGCGCACGGACTGTTCTGCCGTTGGCATCCGATTGATCAACGCGACTTCCGGAACCCAGGGGTCGGCCAGGTCAGGATCGATCCGGCGCTCCCCAACCACGTCCGGCGACCGATGTGCCCGTTGAGCCGCCGCCCGTCGCTCCCATCGCTCGAGCAAGCCGTCAAGATCATCAGTCGTAGTGACGTTGTCTTTCGCGACGGCTTCGGCGAGCTCGGTGCTCTGGCCGATCAAGGTCAGCACGAGCTCATCGGCCGAGGGCGAGAAAGCCAGTTCGAGCGCCATCGCGGCGAGCGCCGCGCTCGACAACCCAGGGTCTCCGTCGAGCGTCAACAGCCCGAGGCCCTCCAGGTCGACCAGCACCTGCTGATCTTGATCATCTCGACCGATCGACACCAGGCCCGGATAGGGCCGCAACGCGTCCTCGACACCAGGTACCGCTCTCAACTGCGGTCGATGCTCCCGTTCGAGCAGCCACGAAGCGCCACGTACGGTGAATCCGAGGGGTGCAGGCACCGCGCCGGACGCCAGAACCAGCTCGATCTGATCATCACCAACCTTGGCCAGCCGGAGTGGCGGCAAGGGCACATGCTGTGCGCGGCAATGGGCGGAGACAGCGCGAGTTGCCAGGTCGAGGGTGCGCAGGCTCATCGGTGCTTGCCGTCGGCCGAGAAGCTGCTCGGCCGCAACCGCGCGTTCTGGCGGTGAGGTTATTCTGCGGCCGCCGGGCGGGTCTGGAGCTGCACTCGGCGACGAGCTGCCAAACCAGCAACTAACCCCGCCGCCATCAGCGACCCGACCGATGCTAGTCCCAACGCCACACTGCCGTGCTCTGCCGGTGACTCCACCGGGGCCGGGTCGACCGGGCCTGCTGAAGGTGAAGCCGTCGAGGTCTCCCCTCGTGGCGATGCTTCGTGCTCCTGTGCTCCACGCTCGGAATCTTTCGCCCGTTCGCGGTGATCGGCGGTCGCCTTG